>JBKJLF010000447.1:0-4448 GCA_046597185.1 Burkholderiaceae bacterium
GTGGCGAAGATATTGAATAACCTGGGCAACGTGCATAAAGTTGAAAACCGCCTGCAAGAAGCATTGCTGGCGCATGAAGAAGCCTTGAAGCTGCGCCGCGAACTGGCGCAAACCAATCCCGATGCGCACTTGCCGGATGTGGCGATGAGCCTGAATAATTTGGCGATTTTGTATCGTGCTGAAAACCGCTTGCCGCAAGTGCGGTTGGCGTATGAAGAAGCCTTAACGCTTTACCGACAACAAGCCCAAACCAAGCCGCAGTTGTATTTGGCCGAGGTGGCAACCTGCCTGAATAATCTGGGCCGCTTGCATAGTGAAGAAAACCGCATGAAACAAGCGCGAACCGCCTATGAAGCCGCGCTGAAGTTGCGCCGCCAACTGGCGCAAGCCAACCCGCAGACCTATTTGCCGCAGGTGGCAAAGAGCCTGAATAATTTGGGCGAATTGCACCGTGTCGAAAACCGTTGGCAAGAAGCGCGAGTGGCGCATGAAGAAGCGCTCAAGATAAGCCGCAAGCTGGCCCAAACCAACCCGCAGGCGCATTTACCGGCTGTGGCGGAAAGCCTGAATAATCTGGGCAACTTGCATCGTGCTGAAAACCACTTGCAGATGGCGTGGGTGGCCTATGAAGCAGCCTTGAAGCTTTACCGCCAATTGGCGCAAAACAACCCGCAGGCGTATTTACCGGATGTGGCAACCAGCCTGAATAATCTGGGTACCTTGCATATGGATGAAAACAAGCTATCCCAAGCGCGGCTGGCCTATGCAGAAGCCTTGACGCTGCGCCGTCAACTGGCGCAAGCCAACCCGCAGGCGTATTTATCGGATGTGGCGACCAGCCTGAATAATCTGGGCCTGTTGCATACCAACGAAAACCGATTGCAAGCAGCAAAGCTGGCCTATGACGAAGCATTGACCTTACGCCGCCAACTGGCACAAAGCAACCCGCAGGCGTATTTGCCCGATGTGGCAGATTCGCTGGCGGCATTGGGCTTCCTCGATATTTTGGCTGGCAAACCAAGCTTGGCACGGCCATTACTGGAACAGGCCATTGCGATCTGGCAAAAATTTGAAGATAATAATCCCGGTAGATTTGCCGAGAAAATGAAAAGTATGAAAAGCCTGCTTGCCACCCACTAAGTTACCAACCTAGTGACCAACCAAGTGACCAACCAAATGACCAACCAAGTGATCAACCAAGCCAGCCAAGCACACAAGCTGCACAGCCGCCTGCCCACACCAGGCTGGCGACCCGCAACGCGGTGTTGTTTCTGGCGAGAAAGGATAGTGTAATGCGCCCCTCAAAATGTAAATGGCTCCCCCTGCTGGCGGCAATCGGCCTTAGCGCGGCGGCGCAGGCCGAGCCGATTTTATTATCCGGTGTGTTGGTGCAAGAAACCGAAAGCGGCAAGCCCTATGCCAATTTGCTGGTGAGCGCCTACGCCGGGGTCAACAGCCGGAGCGATTCCCTTGGGCGTTTTCAAATGCGCTTTGACGAACGCTACAAAGAACAAGAGGGCAATTTGTTGGTGAATTACCCCGACGGCTGGAAGGTGATGTTTTCGGTGATGCTAAAGTACAAACTTCTGCCAAGTACGCCGGAAAATCAAGTCATTGCCTGCCCGGTTCAGCGCTGTGATGAAATGCGCAAGGCATTTTTAACCAAGAAAAATCTGGTGATTGTGGATAAGCGCTATCTGCAAAAGCTGGCTGCGCTGAAAAAGAAAGAAGGCGTGAAGCAGGAAGAGTTTGATCAATTGCAGGCCGAACTGAGCAAAGAACGGGTGCGGGCGCAAGACTTGGCGGAACAGTTTGCACGGCAGGCGGAAGGGGAAATCAGTTGGCTGTATCGGCAGGCGTGGGATTTGTATTTGCAGGGCGAGCTAACCCAGGCATTGGAAAAATTGAGTGAAGCCGCTTTGGAACAGATGGAAGCGACAGAAAAGCAAAAACAGGAAGATGCGCAACAGACCTTGTTAAAGTCTTGGCTGCTTCGTGGCGAATTGGCCGTGGTGGACAAGGATTTTGTGGCGGCGGAAAAAGCGTATGACACGGCGGTAGGCTTGGCACCGCAATCGGCAGATGCGTGGTTTAAATTTGGAAATTTTCACCAAAGTTTGCATCATGTCAGTCAAGCCCGAAAGGGATATGAAGAAGCGTTGACGCTTTACCGCCAACGGGCGCAGAGCCAGCCGCAGGTGTATTTGCCGAATCTGGCCGATTCACTGGCGGCATTGGGGGAACTCCACATGATGGAAGGCAAATCAAGCCAGGCCAAGCCATTATTGGAAGAAGCGATTGCGATCTGGCAAAGATTTGAAGATAAAAATCCCGGTACGTTTGCAAAGAAAATAGAATATATTCAAAGGCGGCTTACTACCAACTAAGCGCGGTAAGCGCACATACCAGCGTCACCGTCTCGCTGCGCTACCCATTCCCGCCGCACGCGAGCATTGCCGGCGGCAATTAGCGTGCCAACAGTTATAATTCGCCCTTTATTAACGAGTTAGTGCGGCAAATCTTGAAACACATCTTCAAGCGTCAACGCATCCACTGCGCGATCAAACCAAGCTTCAATTTGCGCGCTGGAAGCGCGGCTTACCTGCACTTGTACCGATGGTGGCAAGTTGCCAAAACGACGGGTCAGCAAACGCTTGAGCATGGTCGATTCACCTTCTTGCAAACCTTCTTGTTTGCCTTCTTGTAAACCCTTTTGCAAACCCTCTTGCAAACCTTCTTGCCGTTGGCGCGCCGATCTGACGCGTTCGATTGAGGTGATATATTCCATTTCTTGTTCCTTCTCTAGTACCGTGACGAAATTGTCCAATTGCATTTCCAACTGCGGTGGCAAAGCCATCATCCAGTCAATGACGGAAAAAAACTCACGAATCATTGATGCTTCCCACTTGCGCGCATACAATAGGCGCACTAGCTTGCATTTTACTTCAAAGCGGGTGGCCATGTCACGTCGCGTGGCGCGGGTTTGCAGATAGGCAAGAGTTAGCAGCGCAAACGGATTAGAATGGGTCGTTAATTCCGCTTCTTGCTTGGCAAAGCTGATCAGTTTTGCAATGGGGAAACTAAAATCCATTTTGCAGCCCAGTTTTGCATACACAAACTGTTGCGGAACCCAGTTGGCATCATTGTCACCGAGTACCGCCATACTGGCACAGGGTTTTTTGTAACGGTCGAAAATACGATAGTTGTAGGTGAACATGCGTTCGGCGAATTTTTTCTCCTTGGCGACCTGCACTTCAACATGGATGCAGATCCAATCTTCTTGACCCGACAGTAGTTGAACCTTGACCAGTTTATCGACATGTTTGGTGCCGACCAAGGCTTTTTTGGTGATGGCTTGTAGTTCTTTGTCGAGAAACTCATGTTTGATGCGCCAATCGATTTCAGCATAGGCCAAGGGAAAATAGAAGGCCATGAAATGCTGAAAATGATGTTCCAGCGCGATTTTCCAGGGCGTATCGTAAGCGGGTTTGGATGGCATTGTTTCCTCGCAAGCAGATTTTGGGTCGATTTTGCCCAATGCGACAACTGTATAATTAAACAGTTTTGAATGCAAGTGCTTTTTTATGCGAGATTTCGTGCGCGCCAAGTCAAATTTGGCGCGCAGTGGCCCATTATTCAATCAATCAGTTCTGTGCCGAGGTCAGTTTGTCGTAAAAAAACACCTTATCGTCTTGATTCTTCAGCAGCACCGTATGCACCACGTCGCCATGGTCGGCATCGTCAAAAATGAAGGCCAGAATACCGATGGTGTACATTGCCTGCAAACGAAAATCCCATTCACCTTTTTGCCACGGCTCCTGAATCGGAAAGCTGGCGTAGTACAGCGCCCGATTCTTAAACCACTTTTGCTTGGCTTTTTGCAATTCCACCAAAAAATACTTGCCATCAGCGCTCTTACAATGCAAATCAAAAATCGCTTTGCGGTCAACGGCAGATACGCCCTGCCATTCATTGCGGCTATATTCCAACTCGGCAATCTGCTGGTGAGCAGGCAGCAGGGTATTTAAAAAGCTGATCAACAAATCCTTATTCGGCTCTTCGCCAAATACCTTTTTGAAGCCAAAATCGGTCAACAAATGGCAATATTTGCCCATGCAACTCTCAAATTTTCACCGAATTTTAGCGTGGAAGCGCGCTTTCTTACACCAAGCCACACCGCGAGTCGGGCACACACAAGCCGTTTTTCGCATTACCGGGCTTGGCTGCGAAAAATTACGTTAATATTACGGCTAACCCCCGAGGATCTTCATCCCCCATTGTTAAACCATCAAACTGACCAGCCCATGCATCACGACAGCAGCTACAAACTTATCTTCGCCAACCCCGAAATGATGCGCGACCTATTTGTGGGTTTCGTCAACGAACCATGGGTAGCGGACATCGACTTTTCCACCCTCGAACGATTCCCCAACAGCTACATTACCGAC
>JBKJLF010000385.1:0-12650 GCA_046597185.1 Burkholderiaceae bacterium
AATACCGGGCAATTCCGGTCACACAGGCAAGATAAGCTTCTTGGGTACGGCTTGCAAAACCACGCAACACCATGTCGTTTTGCATCTGTTGGCGTAAGGCACTCATGACTGACTCCCAGGCAAAATTGGGGAAATTCCCAATTTCAGCGCAGGGCAAGGTGCGGTAGAAAGTGGAAAAAGTTGTCGGGGGTGTTACGCCCGCGCAAGTGTAAAGTGGGCCGGAGCGGTGTTTCGTTGATCAGCAACCCACCGCGAAGCGGTTTAGTTCAACCGTAAATAAGCCCACGTACGGGCGCATGCAACTAATCTAGACTTGACCGTTCGCAGTAACAGCAGTACGGCGTCAATTATCTTGGCCGCTGCGACGAGGTGTTTTTTTAAGATTTTCTCTTTTTGCCGTGCCCCTTTTCCGGGCCATGGCCCCAAGAAGGGGCACGGCGGCGGTAGCTCTCGACGTTAAGTTCAAAAATGGTCGCATGATGTACGAGGCGATCCACGGCGGCGATGGTTGATGGCGGCATGCACGCAAAAGGCCGTGAGTGAGAGGGAAATGGCGAGTGTTGTAGTAAAGCCATGAGTCATATGTATCTCGCTAGTAGTTAGTGAGTGAGTGCGATCTAACGTAGAAATCGGCGGATTTAAGCGTTTTTTGCGCAAGTCCGTTGGCGGCGTACTGCCATTGTATTTGCGAGCCTCTACCGATGCAGGCTTAGCCAAGGAATGTATCTGGTAAGAAAACATTCACATTTACAACGCGCAATAAAAACGCAATCACATATTGTGAAAACGCTTGCTTTTTTTTTGCAACTTCAATACAGTAACCAAACATTGGCAATCGCTTTTGGCCGTCCGAAATTATTAACCTGGTTTTAAAAACACCGAAATGTTTATTTAGATTCATTGCGCTGTGTTTTTAACCGCATTCGTCATTCTTACTTGTGATCAAAGAGCAGCGTTACTAGCTGTATTAAGCCGATTGACCAGTCGTTCAATACCGGAGGTGTGTGTGACAGGCAAGCAAACACAACAACAGTCCAGCAATGCGGCTGCGGGTAAGCAAGACGATTTTCAGGCGCATGCGCCGTCGATCTCGCTGCCCAAAGGCGGCGGCGCGGTGCGCGGCATCGGTGAAAAATTCTCCACCAACCCGGTTACCGGCGCAGGTTCTTTGTCAGTGCCGCTTGCCAGTTCACCCGCACGTTCTGGCTTTGGGCCGCAATTGGCGCTGTCTTACGATTCCGGTTCCGGTAACGGCGCTTTCGGCATCGGCTGGAACCTGTCACTGCCGGCCATTACGCGTAAGACCGACAAAGGCTTGCCGCGCTACTTCGATGCCGACGAATCGGATGTTTTTCTACTCTCCGGCGCGGAAGACTTGGTGCCCTTGTTGCAGGACGATGGCAGCCGCTTGGTGGATAACACCACTCTACCCGGTTACACCATCTATCGCTATCGCCCCCGTGTGGAGGGCTTGTTCGCTCGCATTGAGCGCTGGCACAGGGATGCCGATGGCGACATTCATTGGCGCTCAATTTCCAAAGACAACATCCTTTCCGTCTATGGCCGCGATGGCGCTTCCCGCATCGCCGACCCATCCCATCCCCAGCGCGTATTCACTTGGCTGCTGTGCGAGAGCTATGACGACAAGGGCAATGCCATCGTCTACGGCTATCTCGCGGAAAACGATGACAATGTTGATTTTTCGCACATCAACGAGCGCAACCGGCTACGCAGCGCCAATCGTTACCTTAAAACCATCCGTTATGGCAACCGCCAACCGCTCTTGATCGACCCGAACCGCCCCAGTTTCCGCCAAGCGCACCTGCCTGCGCCGGACTTTAGTAGTGCCGACTGGATGTTTGAAATGCTGTTCGATTATGGCGAAGGCCATTACAGCGAAGCGCCAAAGGATGCCGATGGCCGCATCTTTGCCAACGCCAGCCTGCCCAAGCCGTTGGGTGGTAAATGGGCGGCCCGGCTTGACCCGTTTTCCAGCTATCGCTCCTGCTTTGAAGTGCGCAGTTACCGCCTGTGCCAGCGGGTGTTGATGTTCCACCATTTTCCTGATGAACTGGGCATTGATGATTACTTGGTACGCGCCACCGAATTTTTTTACCAACCCAAGGCCAACGGCAGTTTCATGACGCATGTGCTGCAAAGCGGTTTCAAGCGCCTTGCCAAACCCACTCCGCGTTACCTCAAGCGCGCACTGCCGCCGCTGGAATTTAGCTATTCCGCCAGCCCACTAGATGACGGCAGCTTTGATCAACTGCCGCTGCAAGAAGTGGCCCGCGCCAACTTGCAAAATTTGCCCGCAGGGATAGATGGCGGCACCTACCGCTGGGTTGATTTGGATGGCGAGGGCATTGCTGGCGTGCTAACGGAGCAAGCTGATGCGTGGTTTTACAAGCCCAACTTGGGCGCAGGTCGCTTCGGCCCAGTCCACAGTGTCGCGCCGCGCCCGTCAATGGCCGCCTTGGCGCGCGGGCGGCAGCAATTGCTCGACCTCGCTGGCGACGGCAAGCTTGATCTGGTCGAATTTGACGGCCCGGCAGCCGGTTATTTCTCCCGCAAAAATGACCATAACAACGACAGCCAAGCCGATGCCGGTTGGGATCGCTTCCGCAACTTCGTCAGCTTGCCCAATATTAATTGGCAAGACCCGAACCTGCGCTTTGTCGATTTGACCGGTGACGGCCATGCTGACATCCTGATCACCGATGATCAGGTTTTTGCCACTTGGTACGAATCGAAAGCGCAAGATGGCTTTGCTGCGGGCGTGCAACTTCCCCCGACGCTGGATGAGGAAAGCGGGCCGCGCTTGGTGTTTGCCGATGGCGCGCAGTCGATCTATCTGGCCGACATGGTGGGCGATGGCTTATCCGACCTGGTGCGCATCCGCGCCTCGGATGTGTGCTACTGGCCGAATCTGGGTTATGGCCGCTTTGGGGCCAAGGTGCGGCTGGACAACGTGCCGTGGTTTGATGCGCCGACTGAGTTTGAGCAGCACCGCGTACACCTATTCGATACCGATGGTTCTGGCCCGACCGACATTGTGTACTTGGGCCGCGACGGTGTCAGGGTCTATCAAAACCAGCACGGTAACAGCCTGTCACCGGCACGATTGCTCACTCGCGTGCCGCGCACCGATCAGTTGAGTAACGTGTCGGTGGTCGATTTTCTTGGGCGCGGCACCGCCTGCTTGCTATGGTCATCGACCTTGCCGGGCGAGAGCGGGCGCAGCTTGCGCTATATGGACTTGATGGGCGGCGTGAAACCGCATCTGCTGACCTCTGTGCGTAACAACCTCGGGCTGGAGACCCGGATCGAATACGCTTCATCGACCCAGTTCTATCTGGCCGACAAGGCGCAAGGCACGCCGTGGATCACGCGCCTGCCGTTCCCGGTGCATGTCGTGACGCGGGTTGAAACGCGGGACTTGATCAGCGGCAACCGTTTCGCCAGCAGCACCAGCTATCACCACGGCTATTACGATGGCATCGAGCGCGAGTTTCGCGGCTTTGGCCGGGTCGAGCAAACCGATAGCGAACAGTTCGGCAACGCCTTTGACGTACCCGCCACCTTGACCAAAACCTGGTTTCATACTGGCGCGTTTCTGGCCAATGCGCGCATCGCGCGCCAGTTTGCCAGCGAGTATTACCACGAAGGCGATCCCGGCCAGCCCGGCACGGAACTCACCTCCGCCCAGCGCGCCGCGATGGAACTGGACGACACCATTTTGCCGCCCGGTCTGGATACACTGGAAACTGCCGAAGCGATCCGCGCGCTCAAGGGGGCGATGTTGCGCCAAGAGATTTACGCGCTTGACGACAAAGAAGAATCAGATCGCCCGTACTCGGTCACCGAGCAAAACTACACGGTGGTGCCGGTGCAGCAACGCGGCAGCAATCGCCATGCGGTGTTCTTCACGCATATGCGCGAAACGCTTGCCTTCCATTACGAGCGCAAGCTGTTTCCGGTGCTGCAAGGCCACATCGTCGATGCCGCCACGGCGGCGGCCAACCCCGCCACCCAATGGCTGGCCGATCCGCGTGTCACGCACGGCATGGCATTGGCCGTCGATGATTACGGTAATGTGTTGCAAGCGGTAGCGCTGGCCTATGGCCGCCGCTTTGATGATGCCGATCCGGCCTTGACGGCGCAGGATCGCGCCAAGCAAAAGCAATTGCTGGCAACGCTGACCGAAGCCGGTTTCACTAATTCAGTCCAACACAGCGACGCCTGGCGCACCCCCATGCCAGCGCAAACCCGGACTTACGAACTGGTCAAACTAAAACCTGCCGCACAATTGGCACACATCACCAACTTGTTTGGCTTTGCCGAAATGCAGGCGCTCATCGCGCAAGCGGGCGATGGTGCGCATGATCTGCTTTACGAAGACTTCCAAGCCACCAGCGCCAATGGGATAGGCGTGTATCGCCGCCCGATTGAAGTGCAACGCAGCCGCTACCGCAGCAATGACCTGTCCCAAGTGCTGCCGCTGCAAACCCTGCAAGCGCTGGCATTGCCGGGCGAAAGCTGGCAACTGGCGTTCACCCCCGGTTTGCTGGTGAATGTTTTTCAGCGCACGCAAGATGGCGAGCCGCCGGAAAACCTGCTGCCCAATCCTGCCGCAGTGTTGCTTTATGACGCCAGCCCGCAATCCGACCGGGGTGGCTATGTCGATCTGGATGGCGATGGCCATTGGTGGATACCGTCCGGGCGAGCGTTTTTTCATCCACTGGAAGACGCCAGCGCCGCCGATGAATTGCAGGAAGCGGCGGCCCACTTCTTCATGCCCCGGCGTGTGCGCGATCCGTTCGGGCACAGCAGCTTTGTCGATTACGAAAACGACCTGTTCCCGGCCACCACCCGCGACGCGCTTGGCAACACCGTCAGCGCGGTGTATGACTACCGGGTATTGCAGGCGCAGCAAATGACCGATCCCAACGGCAACCGTTCCTTTATCGCCTTCGATGCCTTTGGTTTGCCAGTTGCCAGCGCCGTGCGCGGCAAGAGCGATGAAATGCTGGGCGACAGTCTGGACGATTTTGGCGATGTTGACGCCGACCCGACTCTGGCCGAATTGCAAGCCTTTGCCGCCAACCCGCCCACAATGGCGGCGGCGCTGTTAAAAGGCGCGACCAGCCGTTTTATCTACGATCTGGAGCGCTTTAACCGCTGTGGCGCGCCGCCGTTCGCCGCCACGTTGGCGCGTGACACCCATGTCAGCGATCCGCTGCCGCCGCAGGGCGTGCAAATTCAGGTCAGCTTTCTGTATTCGGATGGCTTCGGGCGCGAACTGCAATCCAAGATACAAGCCGAAGCAGGCCAAGCCGCCACCCGTGCCGCCAATCTGGTGTTGCCAAGCGGCGATGCCAGCCCCGGTGCGCTGATGCTGAACAATGCGCTGCCAGTGCTGGGGCCGGTTTCGCCGCGCTGGGTCGGCAAAGGCCGCACCGTGTACAACAACAAGGGTAAACCAGTCAAACAATACGAACCCTTCTTTAGCAGCACCCATCTGTACGAGCCGGAAAGCGAAATGACCGATACCGGCGTCACGCCGATTCTGTTCTACGATCCGGCGGATCGCGTGGTTGCCACCCTGCACCCGAACCATAGCTATGAAAAAGTGGTGTTCGACCCGTGGCGGCAGGCAAGCTGGGATGTGAACGATACCGTCACGCAATCGAACCCAATGCTAGACCCGGATGTTGGCGATTTCTTCCAACTCTTGCCCGATGATGATTACCTGCCAACCTGGTTTGAGCAGCGCAACAATGGGCAACTGGGGCCGAATGAAAAAGATGCCGCCGCCAAGGCTGCCTTTCATGCCAATACGCCAACGGTTGCCTTTTTCGATACGCTAGGCCGTGTGGTGCTGACCATTGCCGACAACGGCAAGGATGGGAATAAGCTGCCGCAACTTTACGCAACCCGTGTTGTGTTCGATATAGAAGGGAATCAGCGCGAAGTCATCGACGCCAACCACCGCATCGTGATGCGTTACGGCTATGACATGCTGGGGCATGGCATCCACCAAGCCAGCATGGAAGCCGGGCAGCGCTGGAGCTTGGGCGACATCAGCGGCAAACCGATTCACGGCTGGGATAACCGCAAGCACAGCGTGCGCACTGAATATGATGTATTGCGCCGCCCGGTGGCCAGCTTTGTGATCGGTGCCGATCTGGTTAATCCAGCGCTCGAAATTTGCTTTGAGAAAACGGTGTATGGCGAAACGGCCAATGACTTGACACCTGCCCAAGTGTTGCAAGCCAATTTGCGCGGTAAGCCGTATCAGCACTTCGACACGGCGGGCGTGGTCACCAGCGTTGTGCATGATTTCAAGGGTAATTTGCTGAAAAGCACGCGGCAACTGGTTCAGGATTATAAAACCACCCCGGATTGGTCAGCCAAGCCAGCGCCGTTGCTGGAGGGGGAAGTCTTTGCCGGCAGCACGGTGTTTGACGCCTTGAACCGCCCGATTCAGATGCTGGCACCGCATCATGCGGATGGCAAGATCAATGTGATCCGCCCCGGCTATAACGAAGCCAATTTGCTGGAACGGGTCGATGTCTGGCTGGCGCAGGATGCGGAACCGTTTGGCTTGCTGGCCCCGGCGACGGCAAATTTACATGCGATTGCCAATATTGACTACGATGCCAAGGGGCAGCGTGCGCGGGTTGAATATGGGAATGGTGCGCTGACCGAATATGGCTATGATCCACAAACATTCCGGCTGGTTCAGCTAAAAACCACACGCAAAGGGGTTCCGGCACAGAAATCGGTGTTACAAGACTTGGTTTATTTTTATGATCCGGTTGGCAACATTACCCATATCCGCGACGATGCGCAGCAGGCGATTTTTTTCAATGGGCAAGTGGTGCTGCCAGAGTGTGACTATAGCTATGACCCGATTTACCGTTTGATCAAGGCCAGCGGGCGCGAGCATATCGGGCAGTTGGCGCAGCCGCAAACCAGTTGGAGCGATGAATTCCGGCTCAACCTGCCGCAGCCGGGTGACGGGCAGGCGATGCGCAACTATACCGAGCAGTATTTATATGATGCGGTCGGCAATTTTGAGCAATTGATTCATCAAGCGCAAAATGGGGCATGGACACGCAAGTATCAATATAACGAAGCGAGCTTGGTTGAACCAGCCAAGAAGAGCAATCGCCTGAGTGGCACCAGCGTAGGCGCGCTCAACGAACCTTACGCACATGATGCGCATGGCAATATGACCAGCATGCCGCATTTGACGCTGATGCAGTGGGATTTTAAGGATCAATTGAGGGCAACCTCGCGTCAAGTCAGTAATTCTGAGCCGCCGCCGGATAAGGTGGCGGAAACCACCTTTTATCTGTATGACGGTGGCGGGGAGCGGGTGCGTAAGGTGACCGAACGGCAGAATGGCACGCGCAAGAATGAGCGGATTTATTTGGGTGGGTTTGAGGTATTTCGAGCGTTTAAGGCTAATGGCAGTGATATCGAGCTTGAGCGCGAGACGTTGCATGTGATGGATGACGAGCATCGGATCGCGTTGGTGGAAATGCGGACGCAAGGTGATGATGAAACACCGCAACTATTGATTCGCTTTCAATTAGACAATCATCTTGGTTCGGCTAGTATCGAACTGAACGACCAAGGGGAAGTGATTTCTTACGAGGAATATTACCCGTATGGAAGTACTTCATATCAGGCGGTAGAGCAGGAGATTAAGAAGGCGGGGAAAAGGTATAGGTACATCGGGAAGGAGCGGGATGAAGAAACTGGATTTAGTTACCACAGTGCACGTTATTATGTGCCATGGATAGGTCGTTGGTCAGCAGCAGACCCGTCTGGCTTGACAGATGGTTTAAATTTATTTATTTATGTTAATAATAAACCACTAGTGGCAATCGATTTAAATGGGAAATGGCTTCATGTCGTCGTCGGTGCAGCAGTCGGAGCACTAGTCGGTGGTTTTTTAGAGCTCGGACGCCAGTTAATTGCTGGTAATGGAATTAGTTGGCGTCGTATAGGTGCTGCTACAATTGGTGGTGCCGCAGGTGGGGCAATTGCCGGTGCCACTTTTGGTGCGAGCCTTGGGATTGAGGTTGCTGGCGTAGTGGGCGGTGCCGCAATTGGCGGTTCAATTACACGTGCAATACAGGGTGATCGGACAACTATTAGTGACGTTGTTATTGATGTAGGTATTTCATTGCTTACTTTTGGAGTGTTGCGGGGCGGCAGTACAGCATTAAATCGTTTTAGGTCGCGTAAGCAACCAGACACTACTAATCCAAAGGGTAGCAATTTTAGGGAGCGGGCTACGCGCAGCGAAATCCCTCCAGTGCCAAAAGCGAAACCGCCAGAACAATACGGGAATAATACAAGTAAATTCGGGAAAGATATTGGGTGGGGGGCGAAGCTATCAAAAGCGGAAAGTAGAGCAAATGGTCGTGTACCGACCTTGGAATCACTAAACAAAATCGGGGCGACGCGCGAAATACTTGAGCAATGGCGGACTTTTTACCGTTACATTACAAAATATCACCCCGGTAATCCTTCAGCACCTGGACGCGCTGAGTTTCTCGACGAGGTTTTAAATCGCCTTTATCCATCGACCGTACCCGCACATGCTGCGGCCCTTCCCGCAGGCGCTGCGGCTCTCCCTGCTGGATTGCAATCAAACAATTCAGAAAATTCTTCGGTTTTCCAGGCAAAAAATCCATTAGCTCCACAGCTATCAATGCCAATATTGGATGCAATAAGAACCTTGGGGAGAGACAGCACTACCTCGGGGCAACAGCAGACTTGTAATTATTCGGGCTTGGCATTATGTGCAACTAGGCAAGGCGATTTTACAGAACCACGAAGGTTGCCAGCATACAACCCAGATACGAATAGCACCACAATTTTGCGACTAAGATTTTAATTTTAATCTGTTGCGAGAATATAAAAATGATCGCTCATGTTTATTAATTCAAACCAAAGCAGTTGCGGATAAATCGAGAGGACGCAAACCATGCTATCGCAATCCCTAGCCCTAGAAAACAGAGTCACCACGCTGAACGCAGTTCTGGCAGCAGAACAGGACCGGCAAGCCGTAGGTGATGCCGTGAGGCGCGCCATCGGAAATCTGTCGGCGGCGTTAGCCAGCCTGCAAGATACGCTTCCCCCTGAAACGCTCCAAAAGATCACGCTCGCGCACACGCTGGCAGAATGGTCAAACGACCATATCCCACTCGTTACCACGCTTATCGCCAAGCCCAACGTCACCCAGTTACGCGATGTCGCACTACAATTCAATATCAAAAATTTAAGTGAGCTAATCCCCCCAGACAGCCTACCACCCAACACCGCAGGCAACACGCCAGACGAAAAGCGAGCCAACTTCGCCCTCACCTTGCAAAACAAATTATTCACCGCCGAACCCAGCGCCGTCCTGCAACGCATGATCCAAGACGCCGAAATCCCAATTGCAGACCCCCACCACCGCGCCACCGTCGCCACTTTCCTGAACAATCAACCCACCTTCAACATCCGCACCACCTCGATTTACCACGCCATCAAGCAGCCCGATGCCTTCAATGGCATCGCCGATGAACACCGCAGCGCCGTAATCGAACACCTAAAAACCCTGCAACGCGTGCAAGCCATCAGCCCCGTCCCCGCCGCCGTCCCAGTGCTGATGCGCGCCAACCTGATTTCCGCCTACCAAGTCGCCGCAATACCCGAATCCACCTTCCTCGCCGCCCACGGCAAAACGCTGGGCGAGGAAACCGCGCGCCAAGTTCACGCCAACGCCGTCAACATCCAAATCCGCAACGAACACGCGTTGATGACCATCCGCGAATCCGTGCGCGGCACTGGCTTGGCGATCATTGACGGCGAACAGTCGGCAGTGGCGAGAATGAATGATTCCAAAGCCGCCGCCAACAGCAACGCCGTGCCATTGAATCTGGAAACCCTGTTTGGCGACAGCGACCATTGCGCCTGCGACGATTGCCGCTCCGTCTACAGCCCGGCGGCTTATTTTGTCGAAATACTGCAATATCTGCGCAATAACAACCTCGACCCGGACAAATTCAACACCGAGAAAGCGGGCATCAGCGGCACGCCACTGGAAAAACTGTTCCGCCGCCGCCCCGACCTCGGCTGCCTGGAACTGACTTGCGAAAACACCTTCACCGTGCTGCCCTACGTTGACCTGGTCAACGAAGTGATGGAAAGTTTTGTAGTCCATTTGGGCAAATACCACGCCGACCAGCACAAACCCAAACAGGCAACGCTGGACGTGTTTAACGTAATCGACGAAACCACCAGCGAATTGCTGGCCCAGCCGCAGCACGTCAACTATCAGGCGTATTGCATTTTGAAGAGTGCGGCCTATCCCTTCACGCTGCCCTACCACCAGCCGATTGATACGATCCGCATTTGGCTCAAGAATTTTGGCAGCAGCCGCTTTGAACTGCTCGATACCTTCCGCACCGCCAACGAAAACTGCACCAAACCGGTATTGACGCCCGCCCAGCAGCAAAAGCTGAAAGCACTGCATGGCATCGTGCGTGATCGGGCCGCCGACACCGAATATCTTGGCCTCACCCAAGAGGAAACCATCATCCTGACGCATGAAGCGTTTTGGCCGAAAGCCTATTTCGACCTCACCACAGGGCAGACTATTAGCGGCAACAGCTATCGCGAGAAAATTGGCGTCAAATCGGTTCACACGTATTATGGTTACGATACCAATGCCGAGATGCTCAGCCTCAAGGAAAGTGGAGCGAACAGCCAAAAAGGGCTGACCTTCATCAAGAAGCAATTTTTGCCACGTACTGGCATCCAATACACCGATTTGGTGGATTTGCTCAAAACCCGCTTCATCAATCCCGCCACCCCGCAAGGCGCGGCGCTGAAGATATTGGAAAGCATCCGCTTCAGTTACCGCTTCCTGCAAACCATGGTCGATCCAGACACGAAAAAATCGGTCGCGCAGCGCTTTGCCAAACTGGTTGGGTTCTTGAATGCCGCACAGGTGCTGACACCGCAACTGGACGCACTGCTGCACCCCGACCTCTGCCACCAGCACCCGGCCAATGTCAATATCTCGGAGCAGGACTTAACTGCTTGGGTCTATTGTTACTTTGAGCGCATCGGAAAATTAATCGTACTGGAATCGGGCGATGGGCCGCATCTGCCGCTTGCAGGGCAGGTATACCGGGCGGATAAAATTGGACACAAGGGCGCACTGCTGGGCCGCTTGCAGCAAGACGGCCTCATTATTGATCCAGATGGCGCTGTTGTTGCGCACACTGACGCGTATGGAAAAGTGCTGGGCGACGACGGCAAACCCTTCGCCACCAAATTCAATCCGGCCCATCTGCTCATCACCGACGATGCCGGGGACGTCATCGGCGACATAAGCAAAAACGGTATTCAAAATGCACAGCACCAGCCGATAACATGGGTGCCAGCCAAAGATAGCTGTGATCTTGATAAAGTGCGGCTGACCCACCTCGACGGCTCGTCGCTGGTTGCTGAAGAATACGACCGCATCCAGCGCTTCATTCGCCTGTGGCGCAAGATCGGCTGGCGTATTGATGAAGTCGATCATGCCTTGCTCGGCGCTTCTGCACCGCCGTTAGCGCTCAATGCACCTGGTAATGCGTTGGCGCTATCGCCCGCCAACGGACTAGCATTATTAGCGCCCGGATTTGACGACAACCACTGTGTCGGCTTCGACATTTTCCAGAGCGATTGCAAGCCCGATAGCCATCAGCTCGATTCCCCCGCCAAAGGGGCGGCCCTGGGTCGGTATTGCCCGCCGCTGCCGAATGTGGCAAAAAGCCTGACGGTGGATTTTCTGCATCAGTTGGCGGCCATCCGCAAACTGGGCGAGTTGACGGGTTTGCCGCTCGATAAACTGCTCGCATTGTGGAGCGACATCGGCATCAATGGCAACCAGTCACTGTATGCCCGCCTGTTCCTAACGCATAACCTGCTTGCCATCGACAAAGTATTCCAGCCTGATTCAAACGGCAATTACCTGACGGATAGCACCAAAATATCGGCGCATCTGCCAGTGCTGCTGGCGGCGCTTAAACTGAAGACAAGCGATATCGCTGCGATTGCCGCCCTGCGCCAGTTGCCCGACAGTTTGACGCTAACCAC
Organism: Burkholderiaceae bacterium; assembly: GCA_046597185.1. Classification (GTDB taxonomy): domain Bacteria; phylum Pseudomonadota; class Gammaproteobacteria; order Burkholderiales; family Burkholderiaceae_D; genus CAMBDR01. The sequence continues at coordinate 12,154 of JBKJLF010000385.1, forward strand.
GGTCTCGGTGCTGTATCGCCATGCGTTGCTGGCCAAGCTGTTGCATGTGCAGGTGAGCGATTTGGCCGACATTTTCGCCCTGTTTAACGATCCGTTCCAGAATCCGCAAGCCGCCATCACCCTGCTGGCGGCGTGGGGCAAGATGGAAGAGGCGGGCTTTAATTTCCGCCAACTCAACTATCTGATCCGCAATAAGGATGACGCCAAACATCCGTTGGCCCCAACCAAGAACAATATTTTGCGCATCAGCAAAACACTGTTCGATGGTTTGAATGCCATCGACGCAGCCCATCCCGATGTGCCAGCCGCTGACAAGGATGCCGCCACCGCCGATTTGATCCGCGCCAAGGGCGGTTTGCTGTATGAGACGGCGGTGCTGGAACAAATCATTGGTTTGCTGGAAGGGACGACGGTCTACTCCACCAATGCCCCTCTCGATGCCGCCATCAAAGTGCCGCCATCACTCGCCAAGCTGAAATACAGCATGGCGCCCGGCG
>JBKJLF010000735.1:0-15703 GCA_046597185.1 Burkholderiaceae bacterium
GTTTATGATAATCGCCAAGGAAATGGCGGCGGAACTGTCGTCGTGACCGAGCCACTCGGTGTGGACACGGTCTACAATTATGCCACCGTGAATGGCCTTTCGCGTATGGTGGGAATCACACGCGGCGCGCAAGGCAGCTCAACCATGACTTACGATGCCAACGGCAATATCGCCACTCATATTGATTTCAATGGTAACTTAAGCCGCCACACCCATGATTTGGCGCGTAATCTGGAAATCAGCCGTACTGAAGGGTTAAGCGCACAAGGTGCGGTTACGCGCGATACGCGTACCATTGAGACCACCTGGCATTCAAGTTTTCATCTGCCCACTCAAATCCTGATCAAGGATTCACGCGGCGTGCTACTGCAACAAAGCAATATGGTTTACGACAATTTCGGCCACATGACCAGCCACAGCGTTAAGGATGCCGTGCAAAATACCGCGCGCACCACCCGCTACCACTACCGCTATTCCACTACCTTGCCATGGCATGTGGAAGAACTGACGGTGATTGGCCCGCGTACCGACGTGCCGGATACCACCACCATAAGCTACTGGGCTTTTGATGCTATTTGCGCAGGCAACGGTGTGGGTCAAGATAAAGGTTGCCGTGGCAAGGTTAAATCAACCACCAATGTGTTGGGGCAAACTACGCAATATGAAACCTATGACGCCCATGGCCGCCCAACTGCGATCCGCAACCCGAATGGTTTGTTGACCGAAATGAGCTACACTTCACGCGGCTGGATGACTTCCATGACGCAGGGCGATGAAACGACAAGCTATGAATATGATGGCGTGGGCCAAGTAAAGAAAGTGACGCTACCTGACAGCGCAACACTGACTTACCAATACGACGATGCACATCGCCTGCAAAGTGTTGCCGATAACCAGGGCAATAAAGTGAGCTACGTGCTGGATAACACGGGCAACCGTACCAGCGAAGTGGTAAAAGACCCTGGGGGCAATATCAAACGTCAGATTGCTCGCGTGTATGACAAATTGAATCGTCTCACCCAAGTTACCGGAGCACAGCAATGAGCCAGCAATTTATTTTAAAAAGCCTCGCGCTCACGCTCGCGTGCCTGTGCGCCAACGCGCCCATGGCGCAAACGCAAGACAGCACCTTCACCTTTGACTATGATGGGCAAAACAATCTCAAAACCATTATCGATCCGCTACGCCACAGCACAACGATTGGCTATGACGCGTTAAACCGTCCCATTCGGTCAACTGACCCTTATGCTGGCACCACCCAAACCGTTTACGACGCACTCGATCAAATTCGCCAAATTACCGATCCGCGCAACTTAAGCACGCGCTATGGGGTGAATAATCTGGGCGATCAGCTCAGCCTGAGCAGCCCGGATACCGGAAGCCGTAGTGCGCGGTTTGATGAGGCGGGCAATATGACCCAAAGAACCGATGCACGAGGCGTTAGTGCCAGCTACACTTACGACGCTTTGAACCGCGTTACCCAAGTGGCTTGGGCTGGCACGGGTAAAACATCGCTGCCTGCGGTGGCGAATCAATATATTTACGATCAGGGTGAATTTGGCATTGGTCATTTAACCAGCATCGTGGATGAATCCGGCCAAACCGATTTTAGTTACGATATTCGTGGCCGACTGCTGAGTAAAGTGCAAAACGTGGTGGCCAGCGAGCCAAAATCCTTTGCCGTGGGCTACGGCTACGGTACAACTGGCAGCGAAACCGGGCATTTGACCAACCTTACCTATCCCAGCGGCAACCGTATCAATTTTACCTACGATGGCGCAGGGCGGGTACAAAGTGCCACGCTGTATGGCCCCAAGCGAGTTGTGATTAATTTACTGAGCAACATCAGCTACAACGATTTTATCAATATCAACGGCTGGCAATGGGGCAATGGCAGTGTTTATGCGCGCAGTTTTGATCTGGATGGGCGCTTAACCAACTACCCGCTGGGCGATGCGAGCGCAGGTGGGCTGGCGCGAACGGTGGTGTATGACGCAGCCGGGCGCATCCGCAGCATGACGCACACGGGGACGGGCACGGGTGCGCAAGCACCGTTGCTGTTCAATCAAACTTTTACCTATGACGACCTCAATCGCCTTACGCAATTTACCACCAGCCAGCTCAGTCAAACCTTTCGTTATGACGCCAACGGCAACCGCACAGCGGTGCAACAAGGGGCTGCCAGTTACACGCATGACATTGATCCGAACAGCAACAGATTGCAGCGCGCCAGCGGGCCGGGTAGTGGGCGCTATTTTGATTATGATGCCGAGGGCAATATCAAGGGTGATGGCAGCTTGAGTTTTGAATTTGCCCTCAACGGGCGCATGCGTAGCGTGAGTGGACCTGTGGGCGCAACCACGTACTGGTATAACGCGCTCGGGCAGCGCGTGAAAAAAACTGGGCAACGCGGCATTGCCGGGGAAGATAGTACTTACTATGTTTATGATAGCGAAGGGCAGATTCTGGGGGAGTACGACACCAATGGCAATGTGATTCAGGAGACCGTGTATTTGAATGGCATGCCTGTGGCGGTGCTCAAGCAGGAAGACGGCAGTACCGTGCCTTACTATGTTTATGCAGATCACATCAACACACCGCGTGTCATTACGCGTGCCAGCGACAATGTGATGGTTTGGCGTTGGGATCATGCTGATCCGTTCGGGGTTGCGGCACCGAATGAAAATCCGGCTGGCGTTGGTGGATTGGGCTATAATTTGCGCTTTCCGGGACAGGTGTTTGATGGGGAGTCGGGGTTGCACTATAACTACTTTCGGGATTATGATCCGCAGGGTGGGCGTTACTTACAAAGCGATCCTATTGGCTTAAAAGGGGGGATTAATACATACGGGTATGTGCTGGGTAATCCCGTAAGTTACGCTGATCCGCTGGGCTTGGCCCCAAATAATGCATGTTTGGCGGCTTGGACTGTCGGCGGCGCTGCATGCGGTGGCGCAATTGGGTACGGAACAGGTGGCGTCGTAGGCGGCGTTGGTGGCGGAGCAGCTTGTACGTTGGTTGCCCCCGGTGTGGGTACAGTCGGCTGCGGCGTAGCTGGCGCTTCCGGCGGTAGCACGGCGGGCGGCGTACTCGGCGGCGCTGTTGGCGGCTACATCGGCAACAAGCTTGGCAATATGGTTTGCAGCGCCGACGATAAAGAAGACAACGCTAAAAAGTGCGAACAAAAGCGCCAACTGGAAGAAGGGCTGTGTGAAGCCATTGCGTTGCAATGGGGGCGGCGCGGCGTGGCGGTATGTAAATCGTCAGCATTTCAGCGTTATAGCGAATGCTTGCGCTTTGGGCCGGGCGGCGTCAGAACACCATTACACGGCGTGGATACCCCGCTATGAATTTCTTATCGAACACACTGATTGTCAAGTTTGATGCCGCATCGGGCAATGTGTCAGTGTCCCACCCTGATACAAATACGTTTCCTGACCCATTCGTTACCGTGCGCCCTGAAACTATCGCGGCAATGGAATTTGATGAGGCGGCGCATTTCATAGGCACACGATTGTTGCTGTTGATGCCTGGCATGCGGGAGCATTTCCAAGCGCATTTGGCACGCTTGGCGGCGTCTGAAGATGGTGCGTTGAAGAAATGAAGTTCTGCCCGGCCATGTTGGCCGGGGTGGTTGCAATAAGGTGCGCTTGGGTTGGCGTTTCTTGCTGCGCTTGCCTTCCGGCTTGGCCGTGGCGTTGTGTGCTTGCTGGCTCTTGGTCAGGATGTCATCAATCAGCGCCATCATTTGGCGGCGCTCGGTGGTGGTCAGTTGGGCAATCAGCAGCATGATTTGCCCGCCAAAGTCGTCTTGGTCGCGGGTGTGGCGGTACGGGCATTGGGCGCAGAGTTGCGCTTACAGCACCGGCTTGCGCCGTGCCGAACTGGTGAATTTGAATCGGGCCGATATCGACATGGAGCACGGCACCTTGCTGGTGCGGCTTGGCAAGGGCAAAAAAGATCGCATGGTGCCGATTGGGGAACGGGCGCTGGTATGGATCAGGCGTTATGTCTTGCGCCCCGGCCCAACTGCAACAGCGTTAAAGTGCTCGCCTGTAGCGGCTCGGTCGTCCAGAGTAACGAAGCGCGCTACCGCGCGCGCCGCGCGTTGCCGTCAGTCAGAAGGTAAGGCACGAAAACGGCAACCACAACGGCAAAGCACGGCCAGAATCTCGCCGTGCTTCTCAATCATTAGTTTGTGTGCTCGCGCTGGCGCGCCAGCACAAGGTTTCGTTCAGTGGCCGCAAGCGGCCAAGGTGTGAAGCACAAGCCCCGCCCGCCCAAGCGGTCAGGGCGCGCGGGGTCGCGCTTCGCTGCTCCTTTCCCGCGCACCCTGCACGCCTTCCCGTCCGCCCCGCAAGCGGGGCTCCCCAACGACAAAACACCAACGCCAAATACACTGTTTTTAGTGTATAATGCACCTTTTTTGGTGTATGGAGCTTGTATGGCAAATGATGACTATAAAGCAGCAAAAACATTTCTGGGCATTTCAAACCATGAAATTTGGTGCGCAATACTTGGCATTTCCAAAGATGCGGATAAATCTTATAGCTGTGGTCGGCTTGCGCTACCACAAGCTGTAATCTCAAGATTGCGTTTAATGAAAGAATACAAGCAAGAAATAGTTGACAATTTGCAAAACTCCTTAAGGGAAGTTTACGATGAAAAATGTTACTCATTAATTAAAGATGAATTAACTAATGACATTCACGTTTGCCGCAAGGAAAACAATGCGGCTATTGTCTTTGCTAATGCTGGTAAAGATTGGTTTGGCCATCACATATATAAACTTGGCAAGCAAAACAAAGTGCTTGGCATCCTAATCTTCTACCCCAAAACTGGGCCTGTGCAAGGAAGAGTGTATACGGCTGACGAGTGTGAATGGGTCTTATGGAAAGCAGAATTCTTGCGCGAAAAAATAACGCCAGGCTATATCGAAAATTATAGAAATCCACTCAATAAAATTCTCACAGGACAAGTTTTTGAGTAAATTGATGATGTTGAGTAACCGGGTATATGGAAATAGTTATTAAACAGTTGAATATAAAGCAACTTATTAAGCAAAACCAACATCAGAAGCGCGTTTGGCAAGCGGCGCAAGCCTGCCTGTCGGCGCCTTGCACCGCACTTGCCAGCGTACTCTATCCTCTCGCCGTCAAGGGTTCGCTTCGCCGCTACGCGCCCTTGACCGTGCCAGCACCAGTGGTCGCGCAACCAAAAACCGCAGCTAAAAAAAGAACGTGACCGATATCGACGTTTCGCGCGCGTGCGCGTGGCAAAATGTGCCTCTACGAATTTTTTTACTTTGTGAGGGGAAACCGCTTTCGTTCAGTCGCTGCAAACCATTGATTGCACTAGAGAAATCGGCTTCGCGGTGGGCAAAATCGCGTCAAGCGGACGTTACTTACAATCCGATCCTATTGGCCTGGCTGGGGGCGTGAATACATACAGGTGATCAGGTTCGTTTGAAATTTGTACCAGATTGGTTGGTGCATGATTTGCCGGATAGCGAGAAGCGAGAAATATACGCTTTCATTGGGAATACCGCAACAATAAGCGAAATCGATAGTTATGGTTATTTCTGGATCGGATTTGGTGAAATGCACGAGACCGCTGCGAGTGCTGAATATAGTGGGCATTCATTCTGCGTGCCACCGGCGTGTTTAGAATCTGCTTAAGCCCACAAGTTGCGACCGGGATACAAGTGATGGGTTGATATTGGCATAGGCAAAAAGGGCTTTATTTTTTCTTGCACGTGGCCTGTATGGGGCCATTATAGTACTACGGCACGATTCTTATCTGCCGTCCAACTATGGGGGAGCTATTTCAATGAAATATAATAACAGTATTTTGTTATGTTTTTTGGTATTGTTTCTGGCTTGCACAACGGCAGCCATCGTGATTCGTTTCCCATTATTTTGGTTTTTGATGCCTGACTGGTTGGGAACTGTCCTGCACCATATTTTTCATGCAATACCAACAACGCTGGGCACGCAATTTACAATTCAATTTAATCTACAAGGTTCAACAAATATGACCCTCGGTACCCATTTACTCGCCAGTTGGCTAATCGCAAATTCGTTTCGCCTGGCGCAGCGCGAGCGGCGGCTGGTTGCCATGGTTTGGGGCTGGCGCAAAAACAATTCTTTCATTGAGGTATTTTCAACCCGTCTCGATCAGGCTTTCTTCGACATGCTCAAGCGATATGGCCTTGCCCGCCGTCAGCCCCCCGGCATTGCACCGCCTTAATCGGCATTGAATTGCCCCCCTTCCAAGGGAAAGCCCTTAATAAACTCACACGCCGCCAAGCGTTTGGCCCCCGGTTTTTGCAATTCATGCAAGCGCATCAAGCCATTGCCACAGACCACAATCACGCCATCTTGCGCATTGGCGGCAACCAGGCTGCCAGGTGGCAGGCTGCTGCTGGTGTCAAGCAGTTCGGCGTGCCAAATTTTGATCAGGGTACCATTGAACATGGCGCAAGCCCCCGGAAACGGGTTGAACGCACGGATTTGGCGCTCCAGTACCACCGCTGGCTCGGTGAAGTCCAGCATGGCTTCGTCTTTGTGGATTTTACTGGCATAGGTGACGCCTTCTTCCGGTTGCACCACCGCTTCCAGCTTGCCATGGGCCAGTTTAAACAGGGTGGTAACAATCAGCTTGCCGCCAATTTCGGCCAGCTTGTCGTGCAGGCTGCCTGTGGTGTCGGTGGGTAATATTGGTATCCGCTCCACCGCCAGCATTGGGCCGGTATCCAGCCCCAACTCCATTTGCATGATGGTGATCCCGGTTTCGCTATCGCCGACCTGAATCGCCCGGTGAATGGGGGCCGCACCACGCCAGCGCGGCAGGAGCGAACCGTGAATATTGAGGCAGCCATGCGGCGGGATGTCGAGCACCGTTTGCGGCAAAATCAAACCATAGGCGGCCACCACCATCACGCTGTGTTCGGTGGCGCGCAAGCGGTCGTGCGCTTCGCTCGCTTCTTTGTGATACTTGCCGTTCAAGCGCAAACTGGTCGGCTGAATTAAAGGCAGGCCATGTTCCAGCGCATATTGCTTGACCGTCGAGGGGTGTAGTTGCATGCCGCGTCCGGCCGGGCGATCCGGTTGGGTTAGTACCAGCTCAATCTCAAACCCGGCTTGGTGCAGCGATTTTAGCGCAACGGCCGCAAATTCCGGTGTACCCGCAAAAATGATTTTCATAGCGCTCCTAAGGACGAAATTGGGTTTCCAGCCAATCCAATGCTGCACTTGGCCATAGCCCGTTGTGGGTTTCGCAATACGCCGTTGTAAAATCGGCGTCATCGTCGGCGTCAATTTTACGCGGAAATGTCAATTCGCGCCGCGCCAATAAGGCCATCGCAATCAGCGGATACCGGTTCAGGGCATCGGCCAGCACGGTATTGGCCAGATCAATGTGATTGAGCATGAATAAGGCCAGCGCATGATCGTAACGCATGTGGATAATATCGTTCGGATAGCGCTGCGCCAGCGTCACGGCGGCATCATAGCGCTCACTTTCTAAATAATACGCCATCAAAATCTCGCGCCAATGCCGCTCATCTGTGCGGTGGAAAGAAAACAGGATTTTTTCCAACCACTGAATAATCGCTGCGCGCTCGCCAGCATCAATCAAGTTGTCCAGATGTTGAATCGCCAAATGCATGGCGGGCCGATTTTCCACCATATCCCAGTTTAAATGAACCCCATTGCTGCTTGGCAGATGTTGTACCACCACATCAAATAAGCCCGCACTGCGCGCAACCAGAGGGAGATTGGTAGCCCTTGCTTGCTGCGGCGAACCATGGGCGATAATGCGCGTCAAGTCGTCCAGAATCTCAAAACTGTCCCACAAAATCTGGTATTGTTTGAGCAAAGGCATCCAGTCCGGGGCCATTTGCCAGGCTAAATCATAGGGCACGCTCTCACTGGCCGCTTGTTGTGGCAAAAACGTGTAGCGCTGATACCACTCATCCAATGCCTCTTGCAACTGTGGAGTGGGCTCAAGTTGCCCATCTTTATTATTTTGCAAGATGAAATGGTAGGCGCATTGGGGTTGGGCGGCGTTGGCAACCATACTGAGTAATTCTTTCAATGGCTGGCTGTAATCAAATGCCGATTTGGTAAATATGTGCCGGGGATTGTCCGCCATTTGATTGAGTAAGTTAATCGTTGGCTTCATCACCTCGCCATACAGTCGATGAAAGCGCAGCGCCCAAAAATGCCCACGCCGGCTGGCTTGTTCCCAGTTTTCTTGCCGTATCAGGAGCATCACTTCGAGGCGTGCCACATCCGGGTGATCGGGCGTGAGTTCTTCGGCGTGGTGCAAGGCATCCCACGCTTCGGCCAAGCGCTGTTGATTGGTTAAACTCATCGCCAGATGCAGCCAACCGACCGAGCGCATCGGCCGTGTGACATGGCGCGTGGCGGTGCGGGCGATTTTTTCTTCTTTTTCCAGCAGATTCAGGGTTTGGCAGGCATCGAGCAAGGTTTGCAATAGCGGCCAGCGATCTTCCGGCCAATTCGGAATCGGGCGATTAAGTTCGGTGAACCAGGGTTCGAGTAATTGAATTACCTGCGTCGCACGTTGTTCGCGCAACATGGCAAAAGCTTGATCGGCCAGAGCAGGCAATGAAATATCGGAATCGACCAATTCGATCCAGCGTGATTCGGGCAGGCTGTCGAGAAAAAATGGCAGCATATTGATGTCCGGCAACCACGCGGCAAAGCGTTTAAAGCCAGAGCAGCATTGTTTGAATTGACGCCTGGAGCCACAAAAACAAGGATCTTTGCGTTCGGGCAAAGGCAGCATTTCAAAACTGAAGTTGCGGTGCGGTAAGGGCGTGGCTTCCCAGATTTTGCGTGCCAAAGTGCGGAAAAATTGTTCCGGCGTGCCTGCGCTGGCGGGCAATTGGCTACTTAATTGTGGCATCAGGTGCTGGCCGCTGTGTAACATCCATTCAGTGAAGCGCTCAAAATCGGCGAGGGTCGTAATGACAGTAATGCAGAGCTTGAAAAAGCTCGCGTGGTTTTCCAAAGGCAGGAGCCCCAGTCTGTTATCGAAAGTATTGCTCATCTACAATCCTTCACGCGGTGGTAAGCTTACCACGATATTAAATGCCCGTTATTTGGGTTGATTTGAATAAAAAAATTAGCAAACTCAACCTGGCGCATTTCTGTCATTATAAATTTATTAGATTCATTCTGCTTCGTAGCGCAGAAAAATACTGGGCTGCTGTGGCAGTTTTGTGCATTTGCTGCGCATTTATGACTGAAATATCCGGATTTTGGCAATGCACCGGGTTTTTTTGTGGCAGCTCAGCGTATAGTCTTTGTAATTTCGATGATTGAATGGTTGATTTCGTTAATGGAGAAGGACGATGGCTTACTATACCGATGAGCGACGCTATTTTCATGAGTTGGCCGAGCATTGCGACAAAAAACGTATTTTATTTGCGGGCGATTCATGGTTTTCGATCCCTGACCTGGCAAATATCCCGATTCAATTTGAAAAGCATTGTGATTTATCGATTCTTTGTTTGGCTAACCCTGGCGATACTTTGGCAGAATTGGTACAGGGTGCGCAATTTGAGCGTCTGTGTAAAGTGATTGGTGGCGATAAAGACGGACAAAAATGGGATGCGTTGGTCTTTAGTGCGGGCGGCAATGATGTGCTTGGGCCGGATATCGCCAGTGTTCTCAAACCGCCCGCTGTAGCGGGAAGCCTGAACCCGCAAGATTACCTTGATGATGCGGCGTTAGCGAAGCATTATGCCCAAATCCGCCAGCGTTTGATGGTGTTGCGGCAAATTCGCGATGCGTCGGGTATCAATCGCCAGACACCGATTTTCATTCACTCCTACTCACGGGTAACCCCGCGTGATGCCGGACATAAAGTGATTGCCTGGAAACTGGTCGGGCCATGGATTTACCCCAAACTGATGGCGCTAGGGATTAGCAATTGCGCCTTGCAAAGCGCGCTGGTTGGGGTGTTGAATGATTTATTCTTTGCAGAACTGCAAAGTATCGCCAATGAACCCAATGCAAACTTCCATCTGATTGATGTGCGCCACGTATTAGCGCCTGTCTCTTGTGCGATGCGCGATGCTGAAAATGAACTGTGGGACGATGAAATTCATCCCAGTTCCAAGGGGTTTGAAATTTTGGCGTGTCAGCATTTTATTCCGGCTTTGCGGCAAATGGGCATTGTTTAAGCTACAATGTCTGCCCATTCCTCACTCCATACGGCTCAGGTTGAATCATGACAACACCATCGAATTTTAGTGCCAACATTAAGCAATACCTCACCCCACCCGGTGAGGGCGTGTTTACCGTGCATACCGCCAGCGAGCGGCGCAATAGTTTGCAAACCCGTTTGTACGGCGCGCAAGTGGTCGCCGACAAGCAAGTGCGCCTGCAGTGGGAGCAAAGCTTGAGCCAGGACTTGCCCACAGCCCGATGTGTGGTGTTTGGCATCGCCTCCGATTGTGGCGGCGGCATCCAGCGCGGGGCCAACTGGGGGCCTTTGTTTTTGCGCGAAACCATGCTGACCCAACAGCCCGATCTGCCGGCCTATGATATTGGCGATGTGCGCGTGATTCCGCACCTGTTGCACGATAAATATCTGAATCAGGAAACCATCCAAAGTTGCCGCCTCGCCTTGTATAACGATGCCAATAGCAGCTTGCCGGTGTCACCCCTCTCGATTGCCTATGATTTTGCCTGCGGCTTTCATCAAACGTATCCGGAAAAATCGATTTTTATGATCGGTGGCGACCATTCGGTCAGTTACCCGATGGTGCGCGCTTATCTGGAAGCCAAGCGCGCGCAGGGTAAAAATGTGGCTTTGGTGCATTTTGATGCGCATACCGATTTGTTGGAAAGCCGTTTGGGTATTGACTTATGTTTTGGCACCTGGACCAGCCATATTTTTCCTTATTTGCCATCGCCCGCGCATTGCATTCAAATCGGGATACGCGCCAGCGGTAAAGATCGCGGCCATTGGGAGCAAAAGTTTTCTCATTCGCAATATTGGAGTAGTGAAGTTACCCAGCGCGGCGGGGGGGGCATTGGCGCGGAGATTGTGCAAAAATTGGAAGCGCTGGGGGTGGAAGAAATCTATGTTTCTTACGATATCGATTGTCTCGATCAAGCCTTTGCGGGCGCGACGGGCACGCCCGAGGGCGGCGGCATGACGGTACAGGAATCGCTCGATATTTTGCAAGCCTTGACTGCACGCTTTACCCTGAGCGGGGCCGATATGGTGGAAATTGCGCCCTTGGTGAAAGCCCCGAATATTACCCAAGCCGAGCCGGAAACCACGCTCGCTTCCGCCACTGCCTTGTCGAATTTGATGATACGGGCGATGGCCAACGCTAAATCAACATCATGTTAAAAACTATGTCTTATTTTACCCAGCCGCTGGTCGTGATCGACTTTGAAACCACCGGCATGAGCCCGAATATGGGCGACCGCGTAACCGAAGTGGCAGCCTTGCGCATTGTTGAGGGGCGGGTGGCGGCGCGTTATGTATCGCTGATCAATTGCGGGGTGCGGGTGCCGCCGTTTATTACCGAGCTAACCGGTATTACGCAAGCCATGGTCAACCGTGCGCCTGGGGTGGCGCAGGTGATGCCGGAATTGGTCGAGTTTATTGGTAACGATGCGCTGGTGGCACACAATGCCAGTTTCGATGAAAAATTCCTGGTCGCCGAGAGTGTGCGTCACGGTTTGCAAAATCAGCATCAAGCTTTGCTCTGTTCGGTGAAACTGGCGCGCCGTTTGTTTCGTGGGCTGGATAGTTATAGCCTGGGCCGGGTTTCAAAATCGCTGGGGATACGCTTTAACGGTAGCGCGCACCGGGCCGAGGCCGATGCCGAAGTGACGGCGCAATTGATGTTGCATATGGGGCGGCATTTGCATGAAGAATTTGGCTTGAGTCAGATTGATGCGGGTTTGTTGCTGGCCTTGAATAAGGTGAGTGCAGCCAAGGCGGATGTATTTTTGCGTAAATACGCGAGCTTACATACGGGTTAAAATTGGGAAAAAAGCTGTGGCTGGAATGGAGGGAATATGAGCGAAGCGAATGAAGTAAGGAATGAAGTAAGGAATGAAGTAAGTGAAGTGGACGAAGAATTGGTGGCCTCTACCGAGTCTGTTGAGGCTGTTGAGTCTGTTGAGGATGCTGAGGATGAAGAAGGTGCTGATCCCTTAGCCCCCATCTTCGTGTTGTTGTTTGATAAGTTGCCTGAATTATCGGTGCCATTATTGGAGCGGGGTTTGGCCAAATTTGGCAAACCCAAAGAGCCGCTGGTGGTGACTGATCTGGTGACCGATGGCGAGACACCGCATGCCACGGTGCAATTTGACGGGCATTATTTGCTGCTGATTGCCTATGACGAACCGGCGGACGAGGAAAACACCAAAAACCCCATCAATTGTTCCAACTGGACTAAAGACGATAAAAAGCCCTTGCGTAATCACCGGGCGCATATGCTGTGTATGTACCTGGTGGGTAGCGATGATCCGACCGAGAAAATTATTGCCTGCATGCGTTTGGCGGGGGCGTTTCTGGATTCTGGTTTGCTCGGTTATGTTGATCCGGCGGGGTGGAACTGCATGCCTGCGCCGCGCTTGCGTGACGCTTTGAGCGTCAAGGCGCGCAAGCAGTTTCGCGAGGCGGTGCCGTTGGGGGTGTTCACTGGCTTTGTCAAGATTTTTACCAGTGAAACCGAGATCTGGTTTTGCACCAAGGGGTATTTTCGCTGGGGTATTTCGGATCTGGCGTTTTATGGCACGATTGATCAGGCGCAAGAAGTGTTTAATATGTTTGAGGCGCTGTTCTTTTATTCGCTCACCTCGGACAAAAACATCATCGCGGGCAATACCGCCGAGTTGGGCGGCGGCGTGTTGCTCTCGTTTGAAGAATTGTATGAATACGAAGAGGTGTTACAGGCACCGCTGGGCACGCTGGTGATCAAAAAAATCAACCGTGACAAACTGCATTGAGCGATGCGCATGGGTGCTGCGTAGTGATGCCGTAGCGATGCCTGTTGCGCTACGGCAGCCAGGGCTTATTTGCTGAGTCTGGGTGCGAACACGTTTTTGTACTGGTAGGTGGTTTTGGTATTGAGTGACGATTGCGCATAGGGCAAGCCGTCTTTTTTGCCAATGTACAAGAGCGCATCCAGGGCTGCGCCACCTTCGGCTTGCAGATGCATGCTGATGACGGTGGTATCGATCTCGCCGACTTTTTCTTCGCCTTCTGGCTTGCAGTTGGAAATTTGTACCGCGCCGCTACGCAGTTGGGCGACAAATTTACGTTCCTGTTCATCCAGATTGGTAGCCAGTTTGGCCCATTTGCCATCGCGATTGGCGTAAAACACATTGATTACCTTGATCGTTTCAATTTTGGTTTCGCTGCGCAAAACGGTTTCGGTTTTCCAGCGCGGCTGGCTGATGCGCGCTTCGCTGGCTTTCAGGATGGGTTCGCAGGCGGGGTCGAGTGTGGGCGTGGGGGCGGACACAGGTGCCGGGCCTTGTGCGTGGGCGAGGGCGGGCAGGAGGGCGCTGCAGGCGAGGGTGAGGCGGATCAGGTGGTTCATGGTGGTGGTTGGGTGGTGGGAAGTGTGGGGATGATAGCAAAGAATGAGATTAATTGCCTTGTTTTATGCTAGTATCGCTCAATAACAGCCCTTTATGCCGATGAATTTGAAGCCAATGCAGATTTTGAACCTACTATGATAGTACCTATTGCCAAAAGTAAAGCATCCGATGTCTTGGATACCCTTGAACAATTCATTGCCAATGGCAGTGAACCTGATGCTTTTACGCTGGCAAGAATCAAGCGTGATGCAAACAGTTCAATAAATTCAGACCCAGCGAACGCATATACGGCGCTAGGATTCGCTGCTGCATTTGAATGGGATGAGGCACAGGTTCATCAATGTTTTCAGCGCGCATTAAAAGTGAAGGCAAGTGCGATAATACACGCCAATTACGGTATGGCGCTTCAAGCCCTTGACTGCAATATATTGGCTGTCGAACAAATCTGTTTGGCTAGCACGTTGGAACCGACCAATCTGTCGTTTTTAAAAGCCGCAATTGATACGACTATATCTACAGGGCAGTTTAAGCAAGCACGAACATTATTGGCGACATTGGCTTTGCGTGACCGTGAGCCACATTCTGAATGCGTAATGATCAACGATATTTGTCAGGTTTTGGAAGCGCGTGATATTGGTCAAGACCATACTGAAAAATGTAATGCCATAGCCTACGCATTTTTGCGTGAAAGGAAAATCCGTACCGCATCGTTTGAATTTTCGGCTGATTTGGACGACCGAATCGTGTTCTTTAAAATCTTGATTGACCTGCCTTTCGATCAAGTTTATGAGTTGGACGACCAATTGGGCCGTCGCTTGGCTGACGAAATGCCTGACTTTTCGCCAAGTGCTTACTGGTTAGGATTGGAATGTGCCAACAATACTGTGACCGAATATGAGCATTGAACCAAAGGACATCTTGGCGACAGCAAAGCGCTTGCATGACGGTGGTAGCAGTTCGGAAGCGGATTTGCGCAGTGCAGCTTCGCGTGCCTATTATGCGGCACTGCATGCATCACATTTGGCTTTGCCAACGGATTTGACGCCCAAAGAAAGCGATTTGCGTGCCAAAGGTTCGCATCAGGCCGTGATTGATGCGGTGGATCTTTGGGCAAAAGCTGCGCGTACTGGCCGCATGGAAGTGCAGGTGCTGGTACGTAAATTGTGCAGACTGCGAGTTATTCGAAAGAAGGCCGATTATGATTTGACGAAAGATTTCTTAATCGCAGAATCGTTGATCGCGCTTGAAGATGCAGGCATTGTCTTGACCGAAGTCGCCCGTGCGAGCAAGAAATTGGGAACTATGCCAAATGAGTGACGAATTTGGTAGCTTTTCGTTTGCTGGTTTTACCTTCGTAAAGGTTGACTTGCCTTGCTTGCATGGTAAAGTTGCCGTGCAGTTTGTGGTGGTAGGAGCGCCCCACGTAAAACACATAAGTCTCCAATCTGAATTATTGTGGCGGTAGGATGGCCCCACGTAAAATAGTAAAAATATCCAAACAGAAATTAATGATTAAATGTTGAACCCAAGGCGTTAAATCACATTGGGTTCAACCAAGCCACCCAATCAATCCCGCAGCGAAATCGCAATCCGCAATACATACCAGAACATCAAGGCCACCGAAGCAAACAACGCCAGCGATGCGCCCACGTAACGGTCTTCCGGGTAGTGGTGGATCACATTCGATGCATCATACAAAATCGACGCGCCAGCCAAACCTACCATCGCCACGCTAAAAAACAAACCCAGTTGAAAGCCAAAAATCACGCCGCCAATAATCAGCACAATCGCAATGATACCGCCCCATTTCAACAAACTACCCAAAAACGAAAAATCCTTGCGCGACATATAGGCCACCAAAACCAGGCCAATGGTGGCCGCAATGGTGATCATCGCGGCACTGCTAATGGCACCTGGTGCTACCGTGTTGGCCAAATACAGCAAGGGCGCAAAAATAATCGCCTCGAACAGAATGTATACCCATACGTTTATACACAAGTCCCGCCGCCCACAGTTTGATCAAGTTCACCAGGCTTCAAATGGCCCAACTTGTGCAAAATCTTTATTGTTGTCACAGCAACACGTAATTCCTGAAT
>JBKJLF010000849.1:0-4684 GCA_046597185.1 Burkholderiaceae bacterium
ACCAGCTCTCCAGTTGTGTGGCGGACACTTGGCGGCGGGTTGCCATATCGGCCACTTGATCCGCTTCAATTTTCCCAACCACAAAATATTTCGATTCAGGGTGGGCAAAATAGAAGCCGGAAACCGCCGCACCGGGATACATGGCGAAGGATTCGGTGAGTTGCATGCCGATTTCTTCGCACTGGAGTTGCTTGAACATATCGGCTTTCACCGTATGTTCCGGGCAGGCCGGGTAACCGGGGGCGGGGCGGATGCCCTGATAGGCTTCTTTGATCATGGCTTCATTGCTTAAACTCTCTTGCGCGGCATAACCCCATAAATCGGTGCGTACCCGGTGATGCAGGTATTCGGCAAAGGCTTCGGCCAGACGGTCGGCCAAGGCTTTGAGCATGATCGAGCTGTAATCATCGTGCGCATCTTCAAAGCGTTTTTCATGCTTTTCGATGCCAAGGCCAGCGGTGACGGCAAACAGACCGATATAGTCGGCCACGCCACTGCTTTTGGGTGCGATAAAGTCGGCCAGACATTGGTTTGGGCGTTGCACGCCGTCAATGATCGGTTTCACCCCTTGTTGGCGCAAGCCGTAATATGTGAATGCGACCTGGCTGCGGCTGTCGTCGGTATAGATTTCGATATCGTCATCATTGACGCTATTGGCGGGCAATAAGGCGATCACGCCATTGGCGGTTAGCCAACGCCCGTCAATCAGCTTTTTCAGCAAGGCCTGCCCCTCCTGATACACTTTGCTGGCTGCGCTACCGACCACTTCATCAGTCAGAATGGCGGGGAAGGGGCCAGCCAAATCCCAGGTCTGGAAGAAGGGGCCCCAATCGATAAATTGCGCCAGACTGGCCAAATCGACGTTTTTAAACACCCGGCGGCCAATAAACTTGGGTTTGACCGGGGCAAAATCGAGTTTCATTTTATTGGCGCGCGCGTCTTTGAGCGAGAGGCTGGGCAGCGCTTTTTTATTCGCGTGCTGGGTGCGAATGCGCACATAATCGGCTTGGATATCTTCAATATACTTGTCGCGCGCTTCCGGCGTGAGCAGCGATTGCGCGACCGAAACCGAGCGTGAGGCATCCGGCACATACACGACAGGGCCTTCGTAGTTATGAGCGATTTTAACGGCAGTGTGGGCGCGGCTGGTGGTGGCACCGCCGATTAAAAGCGGGATTTTTAACATGCGGAAATGCGGGTCGCGCTGCATTTCTTTGGCCACATGGGCCATTTCTTCCAGCGAGGGCGTTATTAGGCCCGACAGGCCGATAATGTCGGCATTTTCAATTTTGGCGCGTGCCAAAATCTCGGAACAAGGCACCATCACACCCATATTCACTACTTCAAAATTATTACATTGCAACACCACCGAAACGATGTTTTTGCCAATGTCATGCACGTCCCCCTTGACGGTGGCGATCACGATTTTGCCTTTGGGTTTGGCCACAATGCCGGTGCGCGCTTCTTCCAGCCGTTTTTCTTCTTCGATATACGGGATCAGATGCGCCACCGCCTGCTTCATCACGCGCGCCGATTTCACCACCTGCGGCAAAAACATTTTACCCTGGCCGAATAGGTCGCCCACGATATTCATCCCGTCCATCAGCGGGCCTTCAATCACATGGATAGGCCGACCGCCGCTGTTCAGCACTTGTAAGCGGGCTTCTTCAGTGTCTACGGTAATAAATTCGGTAATGCCCAACACCATGGCGTGCGACAAGCGTTTTTCCACGCTGGCATTGCGCCATTCCAAATTGGTGTCGTCTTTTTTGGCACCGGATTTGAGTTGGGTTGCCACTTCAATCATACGTTCGGTGGCATCTTCGCGTCGATTGAGTACCACGTCTTCCACCCGTTCGCGCAATTCCGGGTCGATTTCGTCATACACGCCCATCATGCCGGCGTTGACAATGCCCATGGTCATACCGGCTTTAATGGCGTGATATAAAAACACGGTGTGAATCGCTTCGCGCGCCGGGTCATTGCCACGGAAGCTAAAGCTCACATTCGAGACCCCGCCGCTGACTTTGGCATGCGGCAGGTTTTCGGTAATCCAGCGCGTGGCGTTGATGAAATCGACCGCGTAATTATTGTGCTCTTCGATGCCGGTGGCAATGGCGAAAATATTCGGGTCGAAAATAATATCTTCCGGCGCGAAGCCGATTTGTTCCGTCAACAGCTTGTAAGCGCGCGCGCAAATGTCAATTTTGCGCTGGTAAGTATCGGCCTGACCGGTTTCATCAAACGCCATGATGATGACGGCGGCACCATAGCGTTGGCACAGCTTGGCCTGGCGCAAGAATTCGGCTTCGCCTTCTTTCATCGAAATCGAATTCACCACGGCTTTGCCCTGCACGCATTTCAAGCCCGCTTCAATTACCGACCATTTGGAGGAATCGATCATGATCGGCACGCGCGAAATATCGGGTTCCGACGCAATCAAATTCAAAAAGCGCGTCATGGCAGCCATGGAATCGAGCATGGCTTCATCCATATTGATATCGATGATTTGCGCGCCGTTTTCCACTTGCTGGCGCGCCACGGTTAAGGCGGCATCGTATTGCTCATTCAAAATCATGCGCGCAAAGGCTTTTGAACCGGTCACATTGGTGCGCTCGCCGACATTGACGAAGAGCGAATTATCGTCAATGATAAACGGCTCCAGTCCAGATAAGCGCATGACGGGGTTGGATTCGGGAACCACGCGCGGAGCCTGGGTTTGGAGTATTTCGGCAATGGCGCGGATATGCGCGGGCGTGGTGCCGCAACAGCCACCAGCCACATTGACAAAACCGGCTTGGGCAAATTCGCGCAGCAATGACGAGGTGTCGGCGGGTAGTTCGTCAAAGCCGGTATCGGACATCGGGTTGGGCAAACCGGCATTGGGGTAGATGCTGACAAAGGTGTCGGCCAGACCGGAGAGTTCTTCCGCATATGGGCGCATCAGCGCGGCCCCGAGGGCGCAATTCAAACCGATGGTGAGGGGCTTGGCGTGGCGTACCGAATGCCAGAACGCAGACACGGTTTGGCCAGACAGGATGCGGCCCGAGGCATCGGTGACGGTGCCGGAAATCATCAGGGGCAGTTTGTAGCCGACTTCTTCAAAAAACGTATCGATGGCAAACAGGGCGGCTTTGCAGTTTAAGGTATCGAAAATGGTTTCAACCAGCAGTACATCGGCCCCGCCTGCAACCAAGGCGCGGGTTTGTTCGAGGTAGGCGATGGCCAATTGATCAAAGGTGACGTTGCGCGCGGCCGGGTCGTTCACATCGGGTGAAATCGATGCCGTTTTGGGGGTGGGGCCGAGTGCGCCAGCCACAAAGCGTGGGCGCTGGGGGGTGCTATATTTATCGCAGGCGGCGCGTGCCAGCCTAGCCGATTCGAAATTCATTTCGTACACCAGGTGCGCCATATGATAATCATCTTGCGCAATCGAGGTGGCACCAAAGGTATTGGTTTCGATTAAATCGGCACCCGCCGCCAAGTATTGTTCGTGGATTTCAGAAATGATGTGGGGTTGCGTCAGCGAAAGTAATTCATTGTTGCCTTTTAAAAACAACTCGCGCGGGCCAGCGTGGGCGGGTGCGGCGAAATCGGCAAACCGACTGCTGCGATAATCAGCCTCGCCCAAATGATATTGCTGGATCATCGTACCCATCGCACCATCGAGTATCAAAATGTGCCGCTGCAACAGGTCACGCAAGATGGTTTCGGTATAGCTGTGCTTGGCGTGGGTGGTGTGGGCACCAGCGGTGGCGGTGGTAACAGTAGCGGCATCACTTTTCGTCATTTTATTCTCTCAAAAACAAAAAACCCGACAAGCTGAAGCGGGTCGGGTTGTTAGTCCGCTTTAGCCGTTTTTAGCAGCCATTTCTGGTTGCTGCGCCCGCAAGCTGTGTTTCAAATCGGCGCTGAATTGGCATTATACGATAAACTTTGGCTTTTTGCTGCATCGTGTCATGAAAAGCGACAATTTTCAATGCGATTTTCCCATTTTTTAAGGCAAGGGAGATAGTGCAGGCGGCATGCTGATTGTGACCCGCAATAGAAATAAATTGGCATTCTATGACCGGACTAAGAAAAGGCAATATTTCCAATATAATCTTGCAAATTAAAATTCCTTGATTGTAAATCCCACTCTTGGTACAATCCATAGCTAATGCGCATAACTACATAATATATCATAGCCAAAAGCAAGCCATTTGACTTTTGCAAGTGCGCATTCATACCCTGCATGATCGAAGTTGTTTTTAAGAAGAGTGAATTTTTATGCGTGGATATAAATCGCTGGTAATGGCCATGTTGGGTTGGCTGGTTTTATTAACGGCTGCGCAAGCGGCAGAATCGATTCAAAAGGAGGGCGACATTTATTATGAGTACACGCCCCCCGTGGTTTCGCCCTATCGGCATAGCATGCGTTTGGGGAACTTGGGGGGCAGTAATGGCGTATACAAAACCCTGGGGCAGGCAGAGAGTGCCGTCATTGCTGGCCTGAAAAGCTCGTTTGCAGCAGCCAAGAGCCCATACGAACCCAGGTATTTCTGTCGGATGGGCCCAATCATTGAGCAAAGCTTCCCTATACAGCGCTATGGGGCTGGCGGATACCAAATCTATTCGGCCGACTCTTCCGTTCTATTGAAGCGAGATTATTTTTCCGGGTGTGTAGAGTCTAATCTATATCAGT
>JBKJLF010000027.1:0-3903 GCA_046597185.1 Burkholderiaceae bacterium
TAAAATACCCACCAAGCCATCTTCACGCCACCACCTTGCCCAGTTGTACACTGTTTGCGGTGTTCTTCCCAATATTGCGGCCACGATCACAGGCTTGTTCCCGTCATTGATTGCCAATAGCCCAAGGCCCCTTAAACGAAACTCTGGAAACCGGTGATGCTTGCTCATTTCAACCAATATCTCATGCTCTACATCGGTCAATTCCTCTATCAAACCCAAAAAACGTATCATAATTACACACAAAAATCGTATCAATTCTTGAATTATTTTATCAAATCAATTGATGCGTCGAACTTAAATACAATATAGACAGTCGTAGCCAACAATGGACTTGTGCTGCGCAACCACGAACCACCCCGGTCGATTGGTAGCTTTCACAGGGGCGCATCACGGCGATTCAATTACAGTACTATAAAAACGAGGAAATAGCATGCTGAAACCGGCCATCCTTCAACCGGTCTCAGAAATGTATGAATCCTTTCTACGCTCAAAGCAAGAATTTTCCTGGGAGGCGTGCAGTGGTTGAGCCGCCACAACAGCGCCTGCTTGATGCAATTGTCGACACCGGTGTCGTCGTCGGTACGGCCGTCTATGTAACGGAAGAATACCTTGCCTTTCCCGAACGAGAGTTGGACACGGGTGAATTGACTTTCATGTCACTACATGGCTTGCCAAGACTTTTGCCATTACTCGCCAACTCCAGCGAATTCACTCACCTGCCGCCGCTGTTCGGTTCTGAGCAAGGCTTACCGATGGCGGATATGTATGTTGAGCTTGCCATCACTGTTAGCCGCCCCAATCCTGCGCCTTGGTTGCTTGGCACGCCAGACGCCTTAGCTACCGCGCAAGAAGAGCGCAACCGACTGCATCAGGCGCGCCGTCAGAATGTGAATGAAGCGCTGGGGACAGGACAGCATAGTCATGTGGGGATTCTGGGCGCCCCTGGTAGCGGCAAAACCAGCTTACTCAAGCGCGCCACCGCCTTAATCGCCGCCGGACACTGGCCGGGCTGGATTTTGCCTTTGTACATCCCGCTACGCCGTTATTGGGAAACCCGCCGCAATGCTGCCAATGCCACCAAACTCGCCAACCCCGAAATGAGCTTGTTACGCTTTGCCGCCGCCCGCATCATTGAAATGAATCACTACCCCGAGGGCGCGCAATTTGTCAGTGGCGTGGCGGTAATTCCCCATGTCGCCCAGCACTTGCAAACCGAAATTGACGAAGTAATGTCACTGCTCACTTACCTGAGCGGGGCGCAGCGCAAGCATGTGATTTTTTTGCTCGATGGTCTGGATGAAGTGGCGTCTGATCCGGCAGCGGTGGCGGTGCTGAGTGAAGAAATCCGCCAACTTGGGCATGGCTTTGCCTGGGTGCTGACCTCGCGCCGGGCCGGATTTTTTGGTGGATTGGAAGAGCGTATCCGCTTTGAAGTAGTGAGTCTGGACAATACCGGCATCGACCAATTGGTACATAACTGGTTCACGCACCAGCTTGATGCGCGCTCGCGTGAGCATGGCGCGCAGCGTGTGCTGACGCAGATTATGCATAACCCGCGCCTGCTGGCGATGGCGCGCAATCCGTTTTTGCTGACCTTGCTATGCCATCTGCATGGCGAGGGCGATTTGCCCTTGTATCGCAGCCAGGTGTATGAACGCATCTTCAAGCTGGCGCGCCAACAACTATGCCTGCGCGAAAAAGACCCCACCCTGTTTGGCCCCGGCGAACTGGATTTTCTGGCCCATTTTTGCCGCCATTTATATACCGATGCCACCCGCGCGCCGCGCCATCTGTTTGACCGCGACGATTGGCTCCGCTTCGCCCTGCCCGCCAGTGCGCCCGATTTGGCGAAGCACTTCCTCAACTCGCGCTTGCTGAATCAATGGGGCGATGTGGGTGATTATCATCTGGCCCACCTGACCCTGCACGAATACCTGATCGCCCGCGCACTGGCGGAAAAAAACGTCTCGGTTAGCGAAGCCATCGCCCATCTGCACCAACCGCATTGGCGCATGGTATTGCGCTTTTTGGCGGGTTGTTACCGCGATACCGGGCGCATGGCCGATTTAGCCAGCTTGCTCAAGGCCATGCTCACACCCGTCGATTTGAATGGTTTGATGTATTTGGAAGCGGCGCAATTGCTGCTCGAAGCGCGGATAGAAGATAGCCGTGCCTTGCTCGGCTACGATCTGCGCGAAAAACTGTGGCAGTTGTGGCACGAAACGCCCACGCCCGTAGCCAGCGTGGCCGGGCAAGCCGTGGCGATGCTAGCCCCCGAATTAACGCTCAAGCGAATACACAGCCTGTTGGGCGAGGTGCAGGGGCCGTTTCAAATTGGCGTACATAACACGCCGCACGATGCAGCAGGCAACCGCGCCTTGAAAGCGATCACCCTGCTGGCCGAGGTGCCGGGCGAACCAGCCTTGCGCTTGCTGGTGAATTTGCTGTTTGACGAAGCACGCCCGCAATTGGCCGATGCCGCCCGCACCGCCTGGGTGCAGCACAACCGCCCGGTGGTTCATCAAGCCGTGCTGGCGCGTGCGGCCAGCCTTGGCGCAGGTTCGCCCGGCTTTGCGCGCTTATGTCATTTGGCGGGAACGATGCGGCATCGCAATTTTGCGCCTTGGCTGTTGGCGCAGCTTGATCAAGCAATGCCTGATGCAGCAACCATGGCCGATTTAAGCATCGCCTGCGCACTTGTGGGCGGCGCGGCGTTGTTCCGTGCGCTGCTGCTGCGGGCGCAAGCTGCGCCAGACTTGCTTGATATGTGGTCAAGCGAGATTTGGGATGCCGTATGCAGCGGTTCTGCCGATTGGCGCGCATGGATAGCCGCCACTGCCATCGATACCAAGCGCGTCAGCCGTACCGAGTCGGCCCGGCAGCGCGCCATGATAGCTACCGCCATCCGCCACCGTTTGCTGGATGATGCCGCCACGCTGGCACTGTTGCAATCGGCCAAAGGCGAGGCGCTGAGTGACTATGTGGAAGCGATAGGCGATGGCGCATTGGCGAATCGCCCCACCGCAGCCAGTGTGGAACAAGCGCTGGTTGGTTTGTTGGCCCAGCGCGCAGCACGGCGGGGCGCGGTGTTTTCTTTGGCGATATTGGATGAACAGCGCATCGGGCGTGGCGCGGCGGCGCACCACACCCAGCGCTTGATGCAGAGAATCAAGGACAGCGATAGCGAAGTGCGGGAACTGGTGGTGGAAGCGCTGGGCCTAGCCAAAGAATATAGCGCCCAACCCCGGATTGTGGCTCTGATGCAAAGCCAGCAAGAACGCCTCTCGGTACGGGTTGCCGCCATCCAAAGCCTGGCTCAATTAGCCAGCGATAACGAAGAACACATTGCCGCGCAGATCGAAGCCATGTTGCAAGGCCCCTTGCCCGAACTGGTACTGGAAGCCGCGCTCGCCCTGGCCCGCATCGCCCCTGTCCGCTTGGGCAGCCACTTGCACATCCACACCGTGCGCCTCGCCCTGGCGCATGCCGGGGCAGAATTGGGCCTGATGTTTTTTGACACTGGCTATGTCAATGCCAGCGGCGCGCGCCATGCCTGGGGCCAGCCAACTGCCAGCCCCCTGGCTCCCAGCGCCAAGCCAGCGCCGCCGATTTTTATCAGCTACAACAGCAAAGACCGCGCACAAGTAAGCGCCGTGGTTGGCGCACTGAATGCGGCGGGGATTGCGGTGTCATGGAATATTGACGATCTGCCCAGAGCGGGCCGTTGGCAAGATGAACTATTCGTAAATATTCGGTGAACCCAGGTCACCTGGGTTGCTTATTGTGGTCTGTTAAGTCCAATCTGTGCGCATGATCCACCGCCCATAGGGCATCATAACTGGCAATGTCTGGATACCAGATGGCGCAGGTTCTCATAGCGCTGGCCGCCCCAATTTCCCCCAT
>JBKJLF010000426.1:0-2520 GCA_046597185.1 Burkholderiaceae bacterium
GTACCTGTACCTGTACCTGTACCTGTACCTGTACCTGTACCTGTACCTGTACCTGTACCTGTACCTGTACCACCAGCGCTACTGTCGGTACCGCCAACATCACTGCCGGGCCATGGACTGGAATAAGGATCATCAATCAAAATTACCCCCGGCGGAGTATCGGGATTTCCGATTTTTTTGACATCATTAATATTATCTGTCGGCCAAATATTGCCTTCAAACCCTAGCGGATTTAAGTTTGCTTTTTCCAATGCTTTCCAAGTGAAATCAACGCAACTATTGGTAAGGCCGTTGTAGCGTAGGTCGAAACCACCCGCAGTTGGGTTTTCCCCGAAATGCTTCATCGAATCGTATTGCGCTTGGGTTATTTCAATCGTTCGAGAATTTTCCCTACCCTGATAATAGGTATCGTCTGAACCATGAGTATTGACACCACCAAGTGCAAAAGGATTTCCAACATGATCCGCATCAGGGGCGAAACCAAAGCCGGAAATTCCACCTTTACCATCGTTTAGCGAATACCACATATGGCCGACGGCTGATTTTCCGCCATCAGATGTTGCCGTGCCTCTACCAGCAATGTTAATTGTTACCGTGTGCATGTTTTACTCCTGTCAGTTTTTTTTGGGTCAAAGGAACTCTTATACTTGTCCATTCCAATTGTAAGATAGGTTGGTATTGTTGAATACACCTCGGCAGCCAGCAAACTCTTTAGTAAAACACGGTAAGTACCCGGAGCAAGATCACAGTGCCCGATGTTTTTTGTAAACGCGCCACTACCCGGCGCATATGCATCACCACCCCAAGAGGTCAATATTGGCGTCATTGTTTTTTTATAAGCAATAGATTCAACATTGCCATCTTTTTTTATGATAGTCAATTCAATAGGGGTCAATATTCCAGGCTCAAGTGGGTTATTGCTTTGATCTAGCTCATATCCACCGATGATTTTTCGGATACGAGATCTTTCGTTTTGATCTTCTTCTGGCGTCCACCTAAAGCGAATCGCAAAATTGTAAATCCAATGCTCTGTTACCTCAAAATCAAACTCAGCAACAACACCCTTTTGACTCAATTTGATAGCCGTAGCCATTGGCGGCTTATGCGCCTTCGCCTCCCCATCACATGAAGTCAATCCCACCGCAGCTAATGCCATAAAAAAAATACCCCTTACAGTTAGCAAACACTTTGTTGGCCTCAACATCA
Source organism: Burkholderiaceae bacterium (assembly GCA_046597185.1). Lineage (GTDB taxonomy): Bacteria > Pseudomonadota > Gammaproteobacteria > Burkholderiales > Burkholderiaceae_D > CAMBDR01. The sequence continues at coordinate 1,207 of JBKJLF010000426.1, forward strand.
TTTTCTCTTTTAATGTTTCAATTTTTACCGCATAACCCTGTTCAAAATAGATACGAAATGTGGCTTCACCATCGTCCGTAACCTGAGGCTCTTTATTGAATGTCATCACCATCGCACTTTTGCCCGTTTGCATCCATTTAGCGCACATGACTTTCACCGGATCACTTTGCCTCTTCCTGCAATATTGATCGTTACGGTTGGCATGTAGCCTCCTTATTTTCCGTGATGTGCTCTAGCGAATTGAATCTTGGCATGTAAGGGCGCGAGTTCAGCGCCGCCCTCTAAATAAGCGATACGAATGGTGTAAATTCCGACTGGAAGATTCTTCTGAACCAGATCTGCATACCTTCCCATATAGGTGGCTGATGTCTTGGGGTGGGAAACTATTTTATCAATCAAAAGAATATTTTCAGGCTGCTGAAAAATTTGAACTAAGAATTTCGCAGGAACCCCAGCTTCTATCCATTCATGATTTATAAAGCCACCTCCACCGAGGATCGTATGCAATCGTCTCTCATCCTCCGGTAATTCACGATCAAAAAAATGAGAATATTTATTCGGCTCAGTGATGTAAAATCGCATATTTACCGCGTAAGTAAGTTGGTCAACTACTTTCACATCGAATGTATAGACCTCACCAATCTTTTTGGTATCAAATGGCAGGTTAAATGGCGGCACTTCTGGCTTTAATTCCCCAGCAAATGAAGTAAAGCCAACCGCAGCTAATGCCATAAAAAATATACCGAGAACAGCCAACAAACACTTTCTTGGTTTCAACAACATTTACTCCTTTAATATTTCAATTTTTACGGCACAACCCTTTTCAAAATACACACGAAACACCGTTTCACCATCACCCGAAAATTGCGAAGCGTTCTTGAATGTCATCCAAATATCACTGTTGTCGGCTTGCATCGATTGCGCCCACATGACTTTCATTGGGTCGCTGTTCTCAGGCCACTTTGTTTTATCAGCAACTACTTTATACGCAAAACCGCCGCCTGCTAACCTTGCCTCAAAAGGCGTCATACCAAGTTCCACAATACCATTGAGAATCGATGATCGCCGATCCACTGGAAACAGCTCTGGGTGTTGTGCAAACATAGTCTGCGCATATTTTTCTCGTTCGACTGGTATCATTCCCTAATCTCCTTTATGTTTTTTCATGGGTCAGCCTATTAGCAAAATATTGCAAAACGACATTAAAAATTTAATTCAAGCACTATTGAGCCTCTTGCAAAACTCCCGGAAACCCCAGGCCGATCTTGGTTCGTTTGACCTGAATAGTCATTTTTTTGAATTTTGGACGAACTT
>JBKJLF010000274.1:0-3995 GCA_046597185.1 Burkholderiaceae bacterium
CCGCCGTCACTGCGAAATTGCACCGGTGACTTGTTGACGCTGATCTGGAAATCCGGGTGGTGCATTTCCTGCCAGCGTTTGGCCTGACGCGCCGCCTCGTGAAATACCCAGTCACCAATTTCGATAATCAAGCCGGTTTCTTCCGCCAAGGGGATAAATTCCGCCGGGCTGACCAGGCCTCGGGTCGGGTGCTGCCAGCGGATCAAGGCTTCGGCTTTGTAGATTTTGCCGGTGGCCAGTTCAATAATCGGCTGGTAAAACACCTTGAATTGCTTTTGCTCCAGCGCGACCCGCAAATCATTGGTTAAGCGCCGACGCGCCTGCGCCGCTTCTTGCATGGCCGGGGCAAAATAGCTGAAGCGATTGCGCCCGGTGTTTTTGGAAACATACATGGCTTGATCCGCATGCTTGAGCAAGCTTTCAATATCCACCGCATCACCAGGGCACAAAGCAATGCCGATGCTGGCGGAAATATAGGCTTTTTCATCGCCTAAACGGAAGGGTTGCATCAGGCTGGTAACCAGGCTGCGCGCAATGCGCTCGACACAGGTAATATCGTCCAGCGAGGGCAAAATAATCACAAACTCATCACCACCCAGGCGCGCCACGGTGTCGGATGAGCGCACGCATGAGGTAATGCGCTGCGAGGCTTCCACCAGCAAGATATCGCCCATATCATGCCCCAGCGTGTCGTTGACTTCTTTGAAGTGATCCAAATCAATCACCAGCAAAGCTAAGGCCAGGTCGTCGCGCCGGGTTTTTTTGATTTCCTGCTGCAACCGGTCTTGCAACATGTGGCGGTTGGCCAGCTTGGTGAGCGCATCGAAATTGGCTTGTTCCCAAATCAATTGTTCCGATTTGCGCTTTTCGGTAATGTCAGAAAATACCCCGACATGATGGGAGATTTTGCCGCATTCATTGCGCACCAGCTTGATCGATAGCCATTGGATGTAAATATCGCCATTTTTACGTCGGTTGCATAACTCGCCCGCCCATTGGCCGTGGTCTTTCAGGCTGGCCCACATTTCCTCATACAAAGTGGGGGCGGAAATGCCCGCGCTCAGCAAGCTCGGGTTATGCCCCAACACCTCTTCCACCGCATACCCGGTAATCGAACAAAAGGCCGGGTTAGCGGTGACGATGCGGTTATATTGATCGGTTACGATCACGCCTTCGTCCACGGTGTTGAACACGGTAATGGCTAAACGCTGCGCTTCTTCACGTTTGTGCTGCTCGGTAATGTCGAGCGCGGTGCCGATCATTAAAAACGGTTGGTCGTTATCATTGCGATAGACTTCGCCCTGGCAGTGAATGTAGTGCACCTCGCCATTGGGCCACACAATGCGGCATTCAATATCATAGTCACTATCACCCGCCAAGGCCCGATCCGCCGCCGTTTGCACCAATTCACGGTCTTCCGGATGCATAAACTTTATGAATAATTCATAACTCGGGTGGCAAGAACCAGGCTCCAAGCCAAAAATGCGGAACTGTTGATCGGACCAAATTTCGGAATTATCCAGAATATTCCACTCCCAGGTGCCCAACAGCGAAATGCGAATCGCGTTACTGAGCAAATAGGCGTTGGCGCGCAAGGTTTCTTGAATTTGCTTGCGCTCGGAAATATCCCGGGCCGAGGCATACAACATCGGTTTGCCATCGATTTCAATGCGCACGGCGTTGATTTCCACATCAATCAAATGACCGTCGGCATGCAAGTACATGGTTTCAAAGATGGCACCCTGGGGCGGTAGGTCGGCAATTCTTTGCGCCAATTCGCTCGGCGTCCATTGCACGTCCCAACGGCTGGCATTGGTGCCAATGATATCTTCCGGACTATAACCGAGCAGACGGCAAAACGCATCGTTGGCTTGCACCACATCGCCCAGCACATCCAAAATATGAATGCCATCGCTGGCGGCGTTGAGCAACATTGCATTTTTCACGCTTTCATTGCGCGCGGCCTGGGCGGCAATGCGGGTGACGGTAATATCCACCGCCATGCTGATCACCAAACGGCGGCCATCGGGCAGGGCGGCCAGTGGGCCGGAATGGAAATCCCAAATCAGGATACTTCCATCGGCGGCGCGCACCTCGGTTTCCCCTTCGGCAAACCATTCTTGCTTGTAAAATAATTGGCGGATTTTTTCTTGAATGCTGGCTTGATGTTTGTTGCCGTAGGCGCGCGACAACCAGGCTTGAATGGTGGGAATTTCGGCTTCAGTATAACCGGTGAGTTTGCACCAAACCCGGCTCAGCAATAAAATTTCGCCGTCTTCGGCATGTAACATAATCGGCACGGGGGCATCAATAATGGCTTGGCGGAATAAGTCTTCGCGCGCGCGATTGAGTAGTTGTAAATTTTCCACTTCCTGACGGTTGCCAACGCCTGTCTTGTAGGCTGCGGCGTCGAGCATGACCACCGCATCGTGATTGAGCCAGGGATGGGGCCCATCGCCCTGTAAAAACTCACAATCGACATGGGGCAACAGCGCGCGCAAAGCGCTCACTTTACCCTGGTCGTCATCGATCATTAGAATTTTGGGCGTCGTGACCATATCTGTTTGCTCCCATGAAACCAAAATTGCGCCAATTTGGCAACCCGAACAGGGAGTTTACCTTGAATTTGGTAAAAATAGTACAAGTTGTTGCATCTATGTCGGATTGGTGTTGGTTTCAGCGACAGGCAAGGGACTCGCTTTCATTGGCACAAAGCCGGGCAAGGCTTGAATGCGTTGTATCCAGGCGCGAATATTCGGGTACGCTTCCAGTGAAACGCCGCCTTCCGGCGCATGGACCAGATAGGTATAGAGCGAAATATCGGCCACCGTGATCCGGTCGCCCATAAAATAATCATGCCCGGCCAAATCCCCTTCCAGCACCGGTAAAATGCGGTTGCTGACGGTCAAGGCCAGCTTGATATCGAGCGCGGCTTTAAACACGTGAATCAAACGGGCGGTGGCGGGGCCGCGTAATAGTTCACCCGCAGCAATGGTGAAGAAGCGTTGCAATTTGGCCGCCCCGAGCGGGTCTTTGGGCAACCAGCTTGCATCGGCGTATTGAGTAGCCAAATACACCAGCATGGCATTCGAATCGGAGAGCGTTACATCACCATCTTGCAATACCGGCACCTGGCCCAAGGGGTTGATGGCCAAAAATTCCGGCGTCTTTTGCGCGCCTTTGGTCAAATCAACCTGGATTAATTCGACTGGCAAATTCAATAAAGACAAAAATAACTGCACCCGATGGGCATGACCGGAGAGTGGGAAGGTGTAGAGGCGGATGGTGTTGGACATGAAAAACTCCTTAAGTAAAGTTAGTTTAAATTAATAAATCGAATTATTGTAACTATGTCGGGCAGAAGCAAATTCCCTTACACAAAAAAACCAATTATTTTTAACGGCCATGCGGGTGAATCGGCGTAAAGTGCGAAAAAACCTCAAAATCATAACAGGAAGCAAGTAAAACCAAGGTGAATTTCAATTTCGTGTGAATTTTAGGTTTTTTGGCACCACAGAATGGCAGGTAAAAAATATCACTGACTCAATCTTATAAACCGTAATATTTAATCTTTTATCTCTTTATTCGGAGCAATAATATGATTTTTAGTTTAATTAAACCGCATTCGCTACAGATGAGAGGCCATGAATTTACGCTGATTTTATGCCGAGAAATCTAATTACCAGTAAATATTACCGCAAGTATAAAATCAGCACGACCAACAGATGCAGCACAGTTACCCGGATTTTTGAGCGGTACAGTGTTGAATTATGCAAACTGTGCTGGTCAAAAAACCCGAAAACTGATATCTTGTCACGATTTGTCTAATCGTCTACCATTTACGTTATGGAAAATTCAATCAATTTATATGAGTCGCTTGCCAATGACATTGGCGGCATGATTAAAACCAGCGTCTATCGGCCTGGGGAGCGTTTGCCGTCGGTACGCAATTTGGCGACGCATCATCGGATGTCGATTTCTACCGTGACCCAGGC
>JBKJLF010000308.1:0-8911 GCA_046597185.1 Burkholderiaceae bacterium
CTTTTCGACCAGCACCTCGAAAGATGCTGTAGCGCAAGAATTAACGCTACGAGAATTGCTTTGCGCGACGTGCTTTGCGCAGACCAACTTTTTTACGCTCGACTTCACGTGCATCGCGTGTTACGAAGCCGGCTTTAGCCAGTTCCGGTTTCAACGCTGCATCGTAGTCGATCAGAGCGCGGGTGATGCCGTGACGAACTGCACCAGCCTGGCCCGACTCACCGCCACCATGGACGTTGACTTTGATGTCGAAACGTTCGACATTGCCGGTCAGTTCCAGAGGTTGACGGATGACCATCAGACCCGTTTCGCGCGAAAAGTATTCGTTTGCTGGTTTGCCGTTAACAACGATCAAGCCTGTGCCAACTTTGATAAAAACGCGAGCCACTGCACTTTTGCGACGGCCGGTTCCATAATTGTAATTACCGATCATGTCTATTCCTTACAGGGCGAGAGGCTTGGGTTGCTGAGCCGAGTGCGGATGGGAGCCATCGGCATAGACTTTCAGCTTCTTGATCATTGCATAGCCGAGCGGGCCTTTAGGCAACATGCCTTTGACCGCTTTTTCGAGGGCGCGCCCTGGAAAACGCTGTTGCATTTTTTGGAAATTGGTTTCGTAGATACCGCCGGGGTAGCCGGTATGACGATAATAGATTTTGTTCTGGGCTTTGGTGCCCGTCACGCGCAGTTTGGCTGCATTGACGATGATGATAAAATCACCGGTATCGACGTGAGGAGTAAATTCTGGTTTATGCTTGCCGCGTAGTCGGAGTGCCACTTCGCTGGCAACACGTCCGAGGACTTTGTCCGTCGCGTCAATCACGAACCAATCACGCTGGACCTCATGGTCTTTAGCGGAAAATGTTTTCATGCTGACTTCCTAATAGATGTAAACGCTCAAAATGGCGGTTCCATGCAAGAACCATGGACACAACCTTATCTCTTCCCAGAGCGCACGGAAAGCCGGAAATTATAAGCCGGATTTTATGCGCGTGTCAAGGTCTAATGAATAAAAACAAGTCGCGTAATCAAAAAAGCGGCACCAGGCAGTATTTTTGATGGCCCGGCGCGCCCCATTAAGCGATCAGGGATGAGGATGGGCACCCGCCTTGATATCCGCTTCATCATGCTCGGCCTTGGGCGGATCTTGCGGCAAGGGCTTGCGCGGCAGCATTTCATCGCGATTGGCCGTGTGCGCCACAAAACTGGCCATGATGATGGCCGCCTGCATCATGTCACCCTTTTGCACCTTGTCATATACATCCAGATTGGAATGATGGGTGCGGCTAAAATAATCCAGTTCATCCTGAATGAATTGAAAACCGGGCACGCCGACATTATCAAAACTCTGATGATCGGTGCCCATGGTTTTTTGCATGGTCACGCTGCCAGCCCCCATATCCTGAAACGGTGCCAGCCAGGCGTCAAATATCGGTTTGATAGCCGCATTGCCTTCGCCATACACCCCGCGAATTTTGCCGCTGCCGCCATCAAAATTGTAGTAAGCCGAAACTTTGCCATGCAAAGGCTTGAAACTGAGCGGCCCGGTTGGCTTTTGCAAAAAGCTGGGCAAATCCTTTTGTTTGGGGTCCAACTGTTCCGGGCGGGCCGCCAGCCATTTTTTTACAAACGCGCGCGAACCCAATAAACCTTGCTCTTCGCCACCCCATAAGCCAATGCGGATGGTGCGGCGCGGTTTAAAACCAACGGCTTTGAGGATACGCATCGCTTCCATGGCAATCGCCACCCCGGCCGCATTATCGGTCGCCCCGGTGCCGCCATGCCAGGAATCCAGATGGCCGCCCAACATCACGATTTCATCTTTTTTATCACTACCCGGCATGTCTGCCAGCACGTTGACCACCGCATCCGGGTCTTCGGCATTAAAGGCAACTTTCACATCCAGCTCCAGCGTCAGGTCTTTTTTCTTTTCCACCAGGCGAAACAGGCGATTATAGGTTTCCGTTTCCAGCACCAAATTGGGCACGCCCACCGATTCGCCGGTTTTATACGAACCGCCACCCTGGACAAAGATCACACCGTCATCACCATGCGAACTATTGAGTGTGGCGACCACTTTTTCTTCAATAAAAAAGGGATACAACTTTTTCTCCAGCTCGCGCTGCTTGAAAATTTTTTCAAAGTCGCGCACCCGCCCGACGGGTGGGGCAGCCAGTTCCATCTTCAGGGTTTCAGCCATTTCCTGATCGGAAATACGCGTTGCATCCGGCTTGAAATGGAGCTTGGTCGGGCGTAACGCGTCACGCAGCACGATTGCGCCCGCCAATTTGCCCTTCCATTTGGCCATATCTTCTTCGGTCTCGATTTTGGCATACACGACCTTGGCGCGTTGCACGCCGTCGGTGCCGGGTGTCCATGCCTTGGGAATCGCGTGTAAATCCACCTGAAGTGGGCTTACCATGCGCAAGCTACTATGCTCCAGGGTCCAGCCCCGGCCAAACGGGCCGAAATTCTCAGTATGGCTGTTTTGCAAACCCCATTCGCTTAACTTGGCGCGCGTCCACTCGCTGGCTTTTTTTAAACCGGGGGAACCCGTTAGCCGCGGCCCAATTTCATCGGTGAGCACACTTAAGGTTTCCATCACCCTGGAGCGATTGATACCCTCATCGCGCAATTTATTCACTAAATTCAAATCGGCCTTATCTTGGGCTGCCGCACCTTGCATGGCACAGGCCAGGCACAGGCCCAAGCTTATGTTCAAACCGATATTCAGGCCGATATTCAGGCTCGCTTTTGTCCAACGTCTCATTATTTCTCAACCTTTATTCAAACTACCACTGTCGCAAAAAATTCGGCCTGATTTGATCAAAATCAGCCGCGTCACCCAACCCACCGCACCAGTATGGATAATCTGGCCGCGTAGAATCATAACCGTTTCCCGCATGAAACGCGAAATTTTCTTAAGCAAACTGATATCTTGTCAGAATTTATTCGACGTGCTGCGATGCACCACACTCAAAATAAGGATCTCAGCTACAATAAGCGCTTTCCCAATCTCTCAGGATGATCATTATGGAATGCAAAGTAAGCTGGACTGGCCCGGCCGGCATGTCATTTTTGGCAGAAACTGGCTCTGGCCATGCGGTGGTAATGGATGGCGCACCCGATGGCGGCGGCCACAATTTGGCACCGCGCCCGATGGAAATGGTATTGCTCGGCACGGGTGGCTGTACCGCCTACGATGTGGTGTTGATTCTCAAACGCAGCCGCCAACAGGTATTGGGTTGCGAGGTGAGCTTAAAGGCAGAACGGGCAGAAACCGAGCCTAAGGTATTCACCAAAATCCATTTTCACTTTACCGTGCGTGGACAAAATCTCAAGCCCGAAGCGGTGGAGCGCGCCATCAATTTATCGCATGACAAGTATTGCTCTGCCTCCATCATGCTGGCAAAAACGGCAGAAATCACCCATAGTTTTGAAATTATCGAACAAGCGGCCCCGGTTGCCCCTTAGCGAACGCTTGAATCAACATCAACCCGACACCAATCTGCCACAAATCCGCTATAGATCTGCTATTAATCTGCTATAAACCCAGCATAAACTGGCTATAATCAGGCCAGTTTCCTTTTGTTGTTACTCAACCAGGAGTTGTTATGACCATTTCCATGTATTCCGCCAGCGTGCCCGTGTTCCGCCAAATGCTCACCAGCTTAAGCGATATTTTGCACAAAGCCGAAGCCCACGCTAGTGCCAAGAATTTTGAACCGGCAGCGCTGTTGCAGGCACGCTTGTTTCCCGATATGTTTAGCCTGATCCGCCAGGTACAAATTGCCAGCGATTTTGCCAAAGGCGTACCCTTGCGTCTGGCGCGCCAAGACGTGCCCGCATATGAAGACAATGAGCAAAGCTTTGCCGATTTGCAAGCGCGCATCAGCAAAACCCTGGCCTTGCTGGACGGCTTAACCGAAGCCCAGTTTGCTGGCAGCGAGGAAATTGACATCGTACTGCGCCCCGGCACGCCCAAGGAAAGAAAAATGACAGGCCAGCAATACTTGCTCGGCTATGGCTTACCGCAATTTTTCTTCCACACAACCACCGCCTATGCCCTGTTACGCCACAATGGGGTTGAAGTGGGTAAGAAGGATTTCATGGGTAGTTATTAAGCCCGGGTTTATTTTCTGTTCTCATGGGCGGCTTTATTTTCTTCCGCCCTTTGTTTTGCATCGGCTTCCGCTTTTTCTTCGTAAGCCGATTTTTCCCCGCAGCCTGACAACATCCATCCCAATACCAGCGTAAAAATTAACCCACTCAGCAGCTTCATTACTCCCTCCCTTAGTAGTCATCTGCTTTTAGTATAGCGTGTTTTTACGAAAAAATTATTGCCCTCCCACCAAGCTGGTGACGCGTATGGTTTTTGAGTCCGGAATTTCGGCATGCGACAAGACTTTTAATTGCGGCAAAGTACGGCGCAAGAAGCGCGCCAACAGAGTGCGCAAGGGGCCGGGCACCAATAAAACCGGGGTTAAACCCATTTGTTCCTGTTGCCGCACTGCTTGCCCGGCCTGTTGCACCAAAGTATCGGCCAAACCGGGTTCGATGCCCGCACCATCCGGGCCACTGGCCTGCAAGGCTTGCATTAACAGCCGCTCCAGGCGATTATCCAGCGTCATCACCGACAACTCGGTTTCGGATGGGAAAATTTGCTGCACAATCGCGCGGCCCAGCGCAATACGTACCAGTGCGGTCAATTCGGCCGGGTCTTGCGTGGTCATGGTGTACTCGGATAAGGCATCAATAATCGAGCGCATATCGCGAATATGGACGCCTTCCATCAACAAGTTTTGCAACACTTTTTGCAGCGACGAGAGTGAAATCATCTTCGGCACCAAGTCTTCCACCAGTTTTGGATTGTCTTTGCCCAAATGGTCGAGCAAGGCTTGCACCTCTTGCCGCCCCAGCAGTTCGGCGGCGTGGGTGGTAATCAGGTGATTCATATGGGTGGCCACCACCGTGCCTGCATCGACCACGGTATAACCCATGGTTTGCGCCTGTTCTTTCAAATTGGCATCAATCCAGATGGCTGGCAAGCCAAAGGCCGGGTCACTGGTTACCACGCCGGGCAAGGTGCCGCTGGCCATGCCGGGGTTAATTGCCAAAAACTGGCCATTAAAGGCTTCCCCCGCACCCACTTCCACCCCTTTGAAGGCGATACGGTAAGCCGATGGTTTGAGTTCCAGATTGTCGCGAATATGCACGGGCGGTGCCAGGAAGCCCACTTCCTGGGCAAACTTTTTGCGAATTCCCTTGATCCGTTTGAGCAATTCACCACCTTGGCCGCGATCCACTAAAGGAATCAGGCGGTAGCCCACTTCCAGGCCCAGGGTATCGACCGGCAACACGTCTTGCCAACTGGCTTCTTCACTCACGGGGTTGGGTGCTACCTCCGGCGCGGCTTCTTCTGCTGCGGCGGCGGTAGCGGCATCAGCGGCTATTTTTGCGCGCCGGATCAGGAAATACGAAGAACCACCCAAAGCTGCGGCCAGAAACAGGAAGGCGAGATGCGGCATGCCGGGAATTAAGCCCATCCCACCGATGATGGCAGCGGAAATGCCCATGACTTGCGGCTTCATAAACAATTGATTAACTAACTGACTCCCGATATCTTGTTCACTGGCCACCCGGGATACAATCATACCCGCTGCGGTTGAAATGATTAACGAAGGAATTTGTGCCACCAAACCATCACCAATGGCCAGCAAGGTATAGTTTTTCAGCGCATCGGCAAAGGCCATGTCGTGTTGTAGCATACCCACCAGCAAGCCACCCACGATATTAATCACCGTCACCATAATGCCAGCAATGGCATCGCCGCGCACATATTTACTGGCACCGTCCATCGCGCCATAAAATTCGGCTTCTTGCGCCACTTCGGTACGGCGCTTGCGCGCTTCGGCTTCGGCGATCAGGCCAGCGTTCAAATCGGCGTCAATCGCCATTTGCTTACCGGGCATGGCATCCAGGGCAAAGCGTGCGCCCACTTCAGCGATACGGCCGGCACCCTTGGTGACCACGGTAAAATTGATGATGGTTAAAATCACAAACACCACAATCCCGACGGTGTAATTGCCGCCGATCAAAAAGTGGCCAAACGCTTCAATCACTTTACCTGCCGCATCCGGCCCGGTATGGCCTTCGGTCAACACCACCCGGGTTGAGGCCACGTTGAGTGACAGGCGCAGCATGGTAGAAACCAGCAACACCGCCGGAAAGGCCATGAAGTCGAGCGGTTTCACCGTATATAAACTGGTGAGCAGCACGATAATGGCGAGCGCGATGTTAAAGCTGAAAAACACGTCCAGCACAAAGGCGGGCAAGGGCAAAATCATCATTGCCAACAGCATGATGATAATCACCGGTGCAGCCAAGCCTTTGGAATTTAAGCCGGCTAACCATGGGGGCAGTGTGAGTCCGTTCATTAGATCACCTCATTTTTCTCAAGTTTTACGCGCCAAGTGGCGGTGGTACAGAATTAGGGGCCGCTGGCGGCACTTGCGCTACCGTGTTCAGTGGGTTCAGTGGGTCCAGTTCGGGCGGTACATCGATTTCGGTTGGCAAAATCGGCCGCATCCCGCCACGTTGTTTAAACATGCGCAACTGGAACACATAGGCCAGCACTTCGGCTACGGCGGTGTAGAGTGCCTGCGGGATTTCATCGCCGATTTCGGTATGTTTAAACAGTGCCCGTGCCAGTGGTGGCGCTTCCAGCAGGGGCACGTTGTTTTCTTTGGCCAATTCGCGGATTTTGGCAGCCACTTCATCAGCCCCCTTGGCCACCACTTGCGGCGCGCCCATTTTGCCTTCGGCGTATTTCAGGGCCACCGCGTAGTGGGTAGGATTGGTGACCACCACATCGGCCGTTGGCACGGCGGCCATCATGCGTTTTCTGGCCATTTCGCGTTGCAACTGGCGAATCCGCGCCTTGATTTGCGGGTTACCGTCGGATTCTTTGGATTCCTGAATCACTTCTTGCCGGGTCATTTTCATTTTGTCGGCATAATGCCAGAGTTGGTAGGGGCCGTCGATTGCAGCGATGACCGCCATACCGCCGGTGAGTGCCAAAAAGGTGACCACCATCAAATGCCCGGCATGCATGATGGCTTGTTGTAGCGGCTCGACCGCGAGGGCGACAATTTGATCTTTTTCCGCCATAATCACCACCCAGGCGATACTACCGACGATGATGGTTTTAATTATCGCCTTGAGCAATTCGACCAAGGAATTTTTGGAAAATAAATTACCGATGCCCTTCAAGGGGTTCATGCGGCCAAAATTGGGCATCAAGGATTTGGTGCTAAACAGCCAACCGCCGATGACGAGCGGGGAAGCGATGGCCACGGCCATGATAATCAAGCCGATTGGCACGCAGATCAACAACAACTGCACTACATCATTCAAGATGCGTTCGTACAAAAGGTGGGGGTCAAACACTTGCTCGCGCGGCAAGGACAGACTGGCAATCAGGATGCGATTGAGTTCAGCCACAATTTTGCCGCCCCACATCCACATGCCTACGCCAGCCGTCATCAGCACGGTAAAAGTCGTGATTTCGCGCGAACGCGGCACGTCCCCCTCTTCACGCGCCTGTTCCAGGCGCCTCTCAGAGGCCGGTTCGGTCTTTTCGGCGTCGCTATCTTCTGCCATGGTTGCACTCAAATTGCTGATGATGAATGTTGATTATGGCAGGGGGGGAGGCAAGTTGATCTGAAGAATAAAGCGGGAAAGTGGGGCTTGCTTGGTAAAACGGGGGCGGGCGGCATTTACGCGAGCAAGCCGATGAAATCTGCGAATCCTAGGCCCAATTTTGCAAATCAAGTTTATGGCTACTTGGCCGTTAATCATGTCATATCAATGAAAGCGTAAAGTACGATTGATTTGCTTGCCTGTTGTAAAAAATGACCCTTTTGGAAAAATTCCTTTATACCCTGCCATTGGTTGTGCTATCCTCAGAAGAGTGATTGACAATTTCCACAAGGAAACTAAAATACCCATTACTTCCACTCTTTTTTACCCGAGTTCCACCATGGAAAACGCAACCCACACTGCCGCAATGATCGTTTCCAGTTCTTATACCCAAGGATTGGAGCCGACGCCTCATAGTTTGTACGCTTTACTGTACTATTTACAGGGGTGGCACAAGGCATTGCTTGGTCAATGGTGCTTTGACGAAGAAATCGAGATTTTGGAAGATGCGCCCTTTGTGCAAGATGTCTACCATGAATTGGGTTACGTCTACCGCCAGGGAAAACGCTTAAGTGATGCGAAATTCACTATCAACAATCTATTAATTGGCGCATTAGTCAATACGTATGGTAGACTTCCCACGTTAAAGCTGATGAATTTGTTCAAGCACGATGCGCATCTCCATCAGCTACAAACATCGACTTCCCCCCATGCCATTTTGATGCCCAAACCCATGATTGCACAACTTTTTTCTACCGGCGAATTGCAAGATAATGAAAAAATCCACCGCCAATTCCTGGACAGTTGGTACGCGCAAAAATATAGCGCAAGCGACTGGACGCCTCAGGTTACGGCGTCCCCCGAAACCTTGAAGGCCGTTGAGCAATTCATTCTGGAATAAGTTGCGAGCCTATGCACTATACCTATGCTGGAAAAGCTTTGGTCAAAGTACCCAAGCTCCCCACGGCTACACAAGCCTTCATTGAAACCCTGCGCCCCCATTTACACAAGATTTTGCATAAATGCACCGTTGTATCGCCACCGGGTGCCGCGCCAACGGAATATTGCATTGCAGTCCCTCAGATTGCGTATAACATCTTCTTTTATGTCCAACCTGGAGCCATGGCTGCCGTTATTTATGACATCGAAGCAATTTAACAATATATGGGAATTGGGGAATTGGGGAATTGGGGAATTGGGGAATTGGGGA
>JBKJLF010000333.1:0-4939 GCA_046597185.1 Burkholderiaceae bacterium
TTGGCGAAAAGTGGTTTGTCGAATGTGCATCCGGTTTTGATCGCGCATGAAAATGATACCAAAATCAGACGCCTGGCTGGCAAGGCAGATCGGGTTCTGGTGGATGCGCCGTGTAGCGGCCTGGGCACCCTGCGTCGCAACCCTGATGTGAAGTGGCGGCAACAGCCGCGTGACATTGCCGAACTGAACGTGAAGCAAGCTTCGATTTTGGCCGGTGCGGCGCGCATGGTTAAAGTCGGCGGACGTATCGTGTATGCTACCTGTAGCTTGATTGATGCCGAAAATGAAGGTATCGTCAGCCAGTTTTTGCTCAGCCACCCCGGCTTCCAACTAGTCCCGATGAAGCAAGTGTTGTCCGAGCAAAAAATTGAATTGGCGATGGATGACTATTTAAAGCTGTTGCCGCATCTGCATCAGACCGATGGCTTCTTTGCCGCCGTGTTGGAACGTGTCGCTAAAAACGGGTAATCGAATCACATGGATGGTTTAATACAATCGCTATTTGGCTTGCGCGACCCTAATAATGTGTTGCAGTTGGTGATTATTGCTTTTTGCGCATTGTCGGGATGGATTGGTGCGCGTAGTGTCCGTCGCCTGTTTGTGGCCAGCTCTGGCGCGCCGGGCTTGGGCAGTTTTACCCGCGTGCTCACGCCCTTGCTGACTCTGGCTTTCATCATGCTGGCGCGGCAGATGCTTTTAAAAGGCCAGCATGGCAATGTATTGCGTATTGTCGTCCCTTTGGTGGTGTCGCTGGTTCTGATGCGCTTTGGCTTTTATTTGGTGCGGCGTATTTTTTCGATTGATGCACAGTTCGCCAATACCTTAACCCTGATGGAGAAGTTATTCGCCTTGGTAGTGTGGGTTGGCGGTTTGTTGTACATCAGTGGCTTGTGGTCAGAATTGGTGCAATTAATGGAAGGTACTTATCTGCCTTTGGGTAAGCATAAAGTATCGTTGGAAACCATTTTACAAGCCCTGGTGTCGGCTTTTGTGATGCTCACCGTGGCCTTATGGGCCGGTGCAGTGTTGGAACAACGCATCATGGGCATGGAAATGATGCATTCATCCATGCGGGTTGCCATGGCGCGCACCGGGCGTGCGGTGTTGGTGCTGGTGGGTTTGTTGGTCAGCTTGACCCTGGTTGGCATCGATTTAACCGTATTATCGGTGTTTGGCGGCGCACTGGGCGTCGGCTTGGGTTTGGGCTTGCAAAAAATTGCCAGCAATTATGTCTCCGGATTCGTGATTTTGTTTGAGCGCAGCCTGAAAATTGGCGATATGATTACAGTTGATAAATATTATGGTAAAGTTACGCAAATCAATTCGCGCTATACCGTGTTGCAGGGTCTGGATGGCATCGAATCGGTCTTGCCAAATGAAATGTTGGTCTCGGGAGCGCTGCAAAATTTTTCTTTATCCAATAGCGTTATCCGTTTGGGCGCACGCATTGTTTTGCCAATTAAAACTGATCTGGATCGATTGTTTCCTTTGTTTGAACAGGCGGCGCTTCAAATTCCCCGGGTTTTACCTGATCCTGCGCCCGAGGCAATGTTGATCAAAGTAAGTGGTGATGGTTTGGAAGTAGAACTGGGGTTTTGGATTATCGACCCCGAAAACGGGCGCGGTGGCATTACGTCCAAAGTCAACAAAGCCATGCTGAAAATTTTATTGGAGCAAGGTGTGGAGTTGACGCCCAGTGTCTTTGTGCGACCGCCATAAATTGTATTGAGATGCAAAAAAAGAAATTTGCATTGGTTTCGGGGAAAAATTACTTTTGCTGGTCACAAGCGGCTACAATACTGCATGATCGGATAACTTATATGGAGCTGGAATAATGTTCAGTACCTTGATGGATGCCATCCTCAATTTTTTAATTCATGGCGTAACCAACGCAAGCGGGTGGCAAGTGTTTATTTACACCGCAATTGTGACCCATATTACGATAGCCAGCGTCACCATTTTCTTGCATCGTCATCAAGCGCATCGCGCGCTGGATTTGCATGCCTTGCCGAGTCATTTTTTCCGTTTTTGGTTGTGGCTCACGACTGGTCAGGTCACCAAGGAATGGGCGGCAATTCACCGCAAACATCATGCCAAATGCGAAACCCCGGAAGACCCGCATAGCCCGGTGACGCGTGGCATCAAAAGGGTTTTGTTTCAGGGTGCCGAGTTGTACCGTGAGGAATCAATGAATCTTGAAACCATGGAAAAATACGGTCATGGCACGCCCGATGACTGGATCGAACGCCATCTCTACACCAAATACTCATGGAAAGGCATCCAATTGATGCTGATCATCAATATACTGTTATTTGGGGTGCTCGGCGTGACCGTGTGGGCAGTTCAAATGATGTGGATACCGGTGATGGCAGCGGGCATTATCAATGGTATTGGCCATTATTGGGGCTATCGCAATTATGACTGTACCGACGCGTCAACCAATATCGTGCCATGGGGTATTTTGATTGGCGGTGAAGAATTGCACAATAATCACCACACCTTTGGCACCTCGGCCAAGTTATCGTCGAAGTGGTATGAGTTCGATATCGGCTGGATGTATATTCGCATGATGGAAATCAGCCATTTGGCCAAGGTCAAGCGCTTGGCACCAGCACCCAAATTTAAGCCCGGCAAGGCTGAAGCGGATCTCGATACCTTACGTTCGGTGATTGCCAATCGTTATGATGTGATGGCCAAATATGCCAAGTCAGTGAAAGCGACCTGGCAAGTTGAAGTGGCGCAATTGAAAGCCAATTCCACTTTGCAAAGCAGTTTTTTGAAGTCATCGCGCAAATTATTGCAGCGTGAACCAACCCAGTTGGAAGACCTGCAACGCCAGCAATTGTCGGAATTATTTGAGCATAGCCAGGTATTGCAAACCATGCATGAAATGCGGGTTGAGTTAGGTAAAATTTGGGAGCGTTCGAATTTCAGTACCGAGCAATTATTGCAGCATCTGCAAGATTGGTGCCATCGTGCGGAAGCCTCGGGCATACAGGCGCTGGAAGAGTTTTCACTGCGTTTGCGTAGTTATGCGTGATTGTGCATGATCATGCGTCATGTCGTCGGGCCTGCTTGGTAGCAGGCCATCATCGGGCACTGCGGTGCCCGTTTCTTGTTAACCGCGTTCCCGTACCACCCGCGCCACACCCTCAACGCGCCGCACATTGCGGATAATGCGCGCCAAATGAACCCGACCTTCCACTTGGATAGTGAATTGCAATTCACTCATTTCATTCTCTTTGCCTTCATCCATATTCACATGGTTGATATTGGCACCGCCTTCGCCAATTTCCGCGGCCACGCGCGCCAGCACACCGGGTTCATTGTCAATTAACAGTTTAATGCGGCAATCAAAATTATGGCCGGGGTCGTGGCCCCAACTGACTTCGATCCAGCGTTCCGGCTCTTTGGCTTGTAAGCGTTTGGCGGTGCTGCAATCCTGGGTATGTACTACGATGGCTTGATCGCGCTTGAGCTGGCCAGTAACGCTGTCACCGGGGATGGGCAGACAACAATTGGCCAACTGCACTGTCATGCCATCGCTGCCAAAGATGGTCATTGGTGCCAGCTTGCCGGGCAGAATTTCATTTTCCGAATTAAAGCGCAACTGCTGGGTGGGTTCGTTTTCCTGTAGACCAAAAACATGGCGTGCCACCAGGGCGGCCATGCGTCGGCCAATGCCAATATCGTGATAAATTTCATCGAGCGATTTGGCTTTAGACTCTTGCAATAATTTTTCTACCAGCACTGAGGGCAGGGTGGAATCAATTTTTAACGCTGCCAGCGCCTGATCGAGCAAATCTCGGCCATTGGCAGTTGCTTCAGCCGGGCTGATTGAGCGCAAATGATGCCGAATTGCCGAACGTGCTTTGCCTGTGCGCACAAAACTGAGCCAATTTGGGGTAGGGCGCGAGCCAGCCTGGGTGATGATTTCGACGATATCGCCATTATGTAATTCAGTGCGTAATGGCACGACTTCGTGATTAATTTTGACGCCCACCGTGCGGTCACCCACATCGGTATGAATACTGTAGGCAAAATCAATCGGCGTGGCACCACGCGGTAGCGCGATAATTTTGGATTTGGGCGTAAATACATACACCGAATCGGGAAATAAATCGACCTTGATATGTTCCAAAAACTCGGCGGAATCCCCAGTTTGCTTTTGAATATCGAGTAAGGATTGTAGCCAGGCATGGGTGCGGTGTTGTAAATCGGAAAGGCCGGCATCGCTGTTTTTATATAGCCAATGCGAAGCCACACCACTTTCTGCAACACGATGCATTTCCTGGGTGCGCACCTGAAATTCAACCGGTGTGCCATACGGGCCAATCAGGGAGGTGTGCAGTGATTGGTAGCCATTGAGTTTGGGGATGGCAATATAGTCTTTAAACTTGGTGGCCATGGGTTTGTACAAGCTGTGCAAGACCCCGATGGCCACATAGCAGTTGGCAAAATCTTCCACCACCACGCGAAAGCCATACACATCCAGCACTTGCGAAAACGACAGATGTTTGGTTTTCATCTTGCGATAAATGCCGTACAAGGTTTTTTCGCGCCCATACACTTCGGCCTTGATACCCGCATTGTCCAGCACGGTTTTGACCGATTCCATAATCTTGCTCACCACCGCGCGGCGGTTGCCACGGGCGGCTTTGACCGCCTTGGCCAGCGTGCGGTAACGCAGCGGGTAGAGGTGGGAATAGGACAGGTCTTGCAGTTCGCGGTAGATATTGTTGAGCCCCAGGCGATGCGCGATAGGGACATATACATCCATGGTTTCGCTGGCGATGCGGCGTTTTTTGCCGGGAGCCATCACATCGAGCGTGCGCATATTGTGCAGGCGATCGGCCAGTTTGATCAAAATCACCCGCACATCGCGCGCCATGGCCAGCAGCATCTTGCGAAAGGATTCGGCCTGGTTTTCCTCGCGGGT
>JBKJLF010000355.1:0-10636 GCA_046597185.1 Burkholderiaceae bacterium
CTGGCATTGGCTGCCAGTGCCGTCACGCCTGCCGGCAGCGGAATGGCTGCGCCCTGGGCATCTTTTACCACGCCAGTATTGACGGTGACGATATTGTTGGCGCTCTTGCTGCTAACCCGATTGGTGTTGGGGTCGATCACCAGATCCAGTTTGGTCACCATGCGGCCATAAAATCCGGTTTGGGTCAAAATTCTGCCGTCAGGGCGGGTGCAATTATATTCTGCATGGGTATGGCCGCTGATAACCGCATCAATCCGCGCATCAAAACGATCCACCAAGGCGGCGATTTCACTGCTCAAGCCGGGGCAAGTTTTGTCATTGACTTTGCTGGCCGTGGTAAAACCACCTTGATGCATCAAGACCACAATCGATGCCGCGCCCTGGTTCAGGATTTCTGGCACCAGGCGGTTGACGGTTTCCACTTCGTCGGTAAATTGCAAACCCGCCACGCCTGCCGGGGTGACTACGGAGGGCGTATCTTTCAGGGTTAAACCAATAAAGCCGATTTTTTGCCCACCCACGGTGCGGATGGTGTAGGGTTCAAACAAGGTGCGTTGCGTGCTTTGTTCGATCACGTTGGCGGCCAGATATTGGAATTTGGCACCGGCAAACTTGCCATCGGTCATACAGGTATCGACCCCGACCACGCCGCGTGTACCATCGGTCGAGCGTGGGAAGCAGCCACCGTTTTGCAAGCGGCGCAATTCGGTCGCGCCTTTGTCGAATTCATGATTGCCCACCGAACTGACATCCAGACCAATCGCATTGAGCGCGTCAATCGTTGGTTCGTCATGAAACAGTGCAGAAGACAATGGCGATGCGCCGACCATATCACCCGCTGCCACCACCAGGGTATTAGTGTTTTGCGCTTTTAAATCGCCAATCAGGGTGGCCAGGAAGGCCGCACCACCCGCCGACACTTTGGTGCCTGCCGGGTTGGCCGGGTCGTTGACCGTGACGCTGCCAGAAGGGGCTGACAAATTGCCATGGAAATCATTCATGCCAATAATCGAAACCGTAACGGGTGCTTGGGGGGTTGACGATCCTGAGCAGCCTGCGAGTAAGCCAATGGTCATGGCGAGCGCGGTGCCGGCAAATATTTTGTGTTGTATCATGAAAAACTCCGAGGGGCAAAAAGGTGGTAAGGCGAAATGGTAAAAGGTGCGCATTATACCAAGCATTCATGACGATGATGTGACGTGAATATTGAATTTGTTGCCAAATCGATACACTGCGTGTCAATTTTCTCTATTGTGTCGTGTGATGCTTGTCGGCTGGTGCGGTTTGCGGCATTCTGGCGCACCAGTTAATTTTTGAGGAAGACAATGAAGGTGTATAGGTTGCATGGGTTGCATAGGTTGCGTGGACTGATTGGGGGCCTGATCGGGTGTGTGGGGATGA
Organism: Burkholderiaceae bacterium; assembly: GCA_046597185.1. Taxonomy (GTDB): domain Bacteria; phylum Pseudomonadota; class Gammaproteobacteria; order Burkholderiales; family Burkholderiaceae_D; genus CAMBDR01. Next base: position 1,402 of record JBKJLF010000355.1, read on the forward strand.
ATTTGGCGGATGTGCAAGCGGGTCAGGCGGAGTTTTTGCCGCAAATTAGTGCAGCGGCGCAGCAGGCCGAGCGTGAGTGTAATCATTTAATGCATGACAATGCCGACGAATACATCAATTGTCTGGATACGCTGGATCGGGATGTAAAAGGTAAAACCAGGGATGTGCAAGCCCGGCGTTTGGGTTTTGCCTATTTTGGTTGGGTCGGTGCCACGCGTTGGGGGCGTACCAGCTTGCCGGGTTCGGACGAAGCGGCTTTGCGCTATTATTTGCGCTTTTTGCCCTTGCAACAGCAATTAAAAATCACGGATCAGGATTTATGCGGCACCGTTGCAGGCTCTTGCCAAGAGCGGCTGGCGCAATTGGTTGAAATTAAAAAAGTAGTGGCGGCAAAAAAATCGGCTAAAAAACCGTAGGGTGGGCACCCGTGCCCACGCGTAACCTCAAGCAAACAGCCGAGCCAATTCAACCCCCGGATCAGGCGCGCGCATAAACGCTTCCCCCACCAAAAAGGCATGCACCTGGGCGTCGCGCATGCGCGCCACATCGTCAGGCGTCAGAATACCGGATTCGGTAATAATCAATTTGTCAGGTGGAATGCGTGGCAACAAGCCCAGAGTGGTATCGAGCGAGGTAGCAAAAGTGCGCAAATTGCGGTTGTTGATGCCGACCAAGGCACTTTGCAGCGTCAGCGCGGTTTCCAACTCTTCGCCGTTATGTACTTCGATGAGTACGCCCATGCCCAGTTCCAGCGCGCACGCTTCCAGTTCCCGCATCAGGCCGGGGTCGAGTGCGGCCACAATCAACAAAATACAGTCTGCGCCCCAATGCCGGGCTTGATAGACTTGATACATATCGATCATAAAGTCTTTGCGTAGCACGGGCAGGGCGCACGCCGCGCGCGCCTGTTGCAAATAATCCGGGCTGCCCTGAAAGAAATGTTCATCGGTCAGCACCGAAAGACAAGCCGCACCATATTGGGCATACGATGTGGCAATTTGCGTGGGTTGAAAATCTGCGCGCAACACGCCCTTGGAGGGCGAGGCTTTTTTGATTTCGGCAATCACTGCCGCTTGGCCGTGCGCAATTTTCTGGCGCATAGCCGCTTCAAAACCACGCACAGGTTGGGCTTTACTATTTTCGACTTCGCGCCGTAAGCTGGCAAAATCGCGGTATTTTTTGGCGGCGGCGACTTCATCGGCCTTGACTGCCAAAATTTGATTCAAAATATCGGACATAATTTTCCTTGATTGGTCGATGAATGTGCTAACTAAGCGCTAACTAAGCGCTAACTAAGCGCTACCCAGCCGCTGCGTGCAGGCGATAAATTGCTCCAGCTTGGCGCGTGCTGCACCACTTTCAATCGCTTCCCGCGCCAGGCCAACGCCAGCTTGAATCGAATTGCAAACGCCCGCCGCATACAAGGCGCAGGCCGAATTCAAAATCACGATATCCTGCGGTGCACCACCCTGGTTATCCAGTACACCGAGCAGCATTTGCTTCGATTGCGCCGCATCGGCTACCTTCAGTTGGCGGCTGTCACGCATGGTGAAGCCAAAATCTTCCGGGTGGATTTCGTATTCGCGAATCTCCCCATCCACCAGTTCTGCCACCATGGTGGCCGCCCCCAGCGAGACTTCATCCAGATTGTCGCGCCCCCACACCACCAGTGCATGTTGCGCGCCCAGGCGTTGCAATACGCGCGCCTGAATCCCGACCAAATCGGGGTGGAATACACCCATCAACACATTCGGTGCGCCAGCGGGGTTGGTGAGCGGGCCTAAAATATTGAAAATGGTGCGCACCCCCAGTTCGCGCCGCACCGGGGCGGCATGCTTCATCGCGGCATGGTGATTCGGGGCAAACATAAAGCCGATATTACATTCACCGATGGATGCGGCCACCTGCTCCGGCTGGAGGTTAATATTCGCACCCAGGGCTTCCAACACATCGGCACTGCCGGAGGAAGACGACACGCTACGGCCGCCATGCTTGGCGATGCGTGCCCCGGCGGCGGCGGCCACAAACATGCTGGTGGTGGAAATATTGAAGGTGTGCGCGCTGTCACCACCAGTGCCCACGATGTCGAGCAAATTACGGGTGTCGGCCAAAGGTACTTTGGTAGAAAACTCGCGCATCACCTGGGCGGCGGCGGCGATTTCGCCAATGGTTTCGCGTTTCACGCGCAAACCCATGGTGAGTGCGGCAATCATCACCGGTGTCATTTCGCCACTCATTAAGCGGCGGAATAAAATCAGCATTTCATCGTGGAAAATTTCGCGATGTTCGATACAGCGGGTCAGTGCGTCTTGATTGGAAATGGTCATGATGCGTCCTCAAAATCAAATGGTGGTTTGCAAAAAACGCTGCAACAGCGCGTGGCCGTGTTCCGATAAAATCGATTCCGGGTGAAATTGCACCCCTTCAATCGCATACTCTTTATGGCGCACGCCCATAATTTCGCCATCCTCAGTCCAGGCGGTAATTTCCAGACAATCCGGCACGGAGCTGCGTTCAATCGCCAGCGAGTGGTAGCGGATGACCGTAAACGGATTGGGCAAACCGGTGAACACGCCCACGCCAGTGTGATGAATCGGCGAAGTTTTGCCATGCATCACCTGCTTGGCGCGAATCACTTTGCCGCCAAACGCAGTGGCAATGCCCTGATGGCCCAGGCACACCCCCAGCATCGGCACCTTGCCGGCAAACTGGCGTAAGACTTCGACTGAAATCCCCGCTTCGAGCGGGGTTTTGGGGCCGGGCGAAATGCAAATATGGTCGGGCTTCAAGGCGCGAATGTCATCGAGCGTAATTTCATCATTGCGATGGGTGGCGACTTCGGCCCCGAGTTCACCAAAATACTGCACCAAATTATAGGTGAACGAGTCATAGTTATCGATCATGAGCAACATGGTAAAACTCCCGTATTAAAATTCGCCGTCAAGGCCGTCTTGCACTTGCTCTGCCGCGCGCAATACCGCACGGGCCTTGTTTTCGGTTTCCAGCCATTCCATTTCGGGAATCGAATCGGCCACAATCCCCGCCGCCGCCTGCACGTAGAGCATGCCGTCCTGAATGATGCCGGTGCGAATCGCAATCGCCAAATCCATAAAACCGCTGAACGACAAATAGCCGCAGGCACCGCCATAAATACCGCGTTTGGAAGGTTCCAATTCATCGATAATTTCCATCGCCCGCACCTTCGGCGCGCCGGTGAGCGTGCCAGCCGGGAAAGTGGCTTTGAGCACATCCAGATTGGACAGGCCCGCTTTGAGTTTGCCATCCACATTCGAGACAATATGCTGTACGTGGGAGTATTTTTCCACCACCATTTGCTCGGTTACCTTGACGCTGCCGATTTCCGAAATGCGGCCCAAATCATTGCGTGCCAGATCGATCAACATCACATGTTCGGCAATTTCTTTCGGGTCGGACAGCAGTTCTTTGGCAAGGTGCAGGTCTTGCTCGGGCGTGTTGCCGCGTGGGCGCGTGCCGGCAATCGGGCGCAAGGTGACTTTGCGGCTGCCGTCAGGCTGTTCTTCATTGCGCACCAAAATTTCGGGTGAGGCACCCACGATTTGCATCTCACCGAAATTGTAGAAATACATATATGGCGAAGGGTTCAGGGAGCGTAGCGCGCGGTACAGCGTGAGTGGCGAATCAACATACGGCTTTTTCAGGCGCTGGCCGATTTGCACTTGCATCAGGTCGCCCGCCATCACGTATTCATGCGCTTTGGCCACGGCCGCCAAATAATCTTCCTTGCTGGTTTCGCGGATGGTTTCGGTGCGTACCGAGCTAGAGGTGACCGGGGTATCGACGCCCCGGCGCAACAGCGCGCGTAATTCTTTTAAGCGTTGGCGCGCTTTGGAAAACGCTTCCGGTTGGGTCGGGTCGGCATACACGATTAAATACAGCTTGCCGGAGAGATTATCGATGACCGCCAATTCTTCGGCCAACATTAATTTGATGTCGGGTAAATTGAGGGTATCGGGTGGTGTGGTGTGGGCCAGTTTTTTTTCGATATGGCGCACCGTATCATAACCAAAGAAACCTGCCAGACCACCGCAAAAACGCGGCAGGCCGGGGCGTAATGCCACTTTAAAACGCGCTTGAAATTGTTCGATAAATTCCAGTGGATTGCCTTCATGGGTTTCGATGACTTTATCGTGTTTGATGACTTCGGTTAAGCTGTCGCTGCTGCGCAAAATAGTGTGGGCAGGCAGGCCGATAAAGGAAAAGCGCCCAAAGCGCTCGCCACCGACCACCGATTCCAGCAAGAAGGTATTTTTGCCGCCTTGCTGGCTTTGCGCCAATTTGAGATACAGTGAGAGTGGGGTTTCCAGATCGGCGAAGGCTTCGGCGATCAGGGGGATGCGATTATAGCCTTGGTTGGCCAGGGATTTGAATTCGAGTTCAGTCATAATGTGCTCCATGCTGCCTTAAATTGGCGGCGTGACGGTATGCTTAAGATTCGGGAAGCGCCCGAACCAGCGAAAAAACCGGGGGTAAAAAACAAGTTTGCAAGGGGGGGAAAGCGCGAACCAAAAAGCGCGAACCAAAAAGCGCGAACCAAAGCGCCATGCAAACAGCAAACTGCGCCTTGATGTACTTAGCGCGCCAACATTTGCCAGCGTCGCCATAGCCAAGCCTCAAAGATGCCGGGGCGTAATACGCTTAGTTTTTTAGAAAGAAACATGATATGAATAGTCTTTGATATCAGTTAATAAGAGTAAGGTTTGGGTTGGAATGGCAAGCAACAAACAAGAAAAAACAGAAAAAATCAGCAACAGCCCGCACTTGGATTCACAGTCGCCCACTATACCACCAAGTTTGTGTTTTTGCGTGCGCGTTTTGGAATTATCGTGATTTTTTTCGAGAAAATGGCTGGCGGGTAGGTGCGTTATGCTGGCAATGTGGCGTGGGTTGATTGGTTTGAATACAATGCTTGACTTAAATTGGCGGAAATGAGTTGACTATCGCAAATTGGTGTGTATTAACGGCGTGCTTGTTAGCTGTCTTAACCGTAGGATTGGCCAAGATAAATTCGACATCGCGGCTTATCTGGTGAGCATTGCTTGGGCGCACACCGTGTTCTGGACGGTGGGAGAAGGTATTTGCGGGGCGCTTTTTTTCATGATGATGTGATTGCCATTCACATCATCGAAGCTTTCACAACAAGGCCGCACAACAAGGCCGCACAACAAGGCCGCGTATCAAGCGGCCTTTTTTCTTGCATGATTCTGAAAATTAAAACTTCAGTGCTGCGCCCAGTGTGAAGTAACGTCCCACCGTGTCATACGCCGCCGGGAAGGTGTTACCACCGTTGGTGCTGGTCGATGCGATGTCGTTGCCCACAACCGGCGGCTGCTTATTGGTGGCGTTGTTCACGGTCAAGGTCAGCTTCAACGATTTGGTTGCCTGCCATACCGCTGCCAAATCCAGATAGTTGTACGCAGGAACCTTGGAGAAGGCGGGAACCCAGGTGCCGCTGTTCGGTTCAACCTCGATTGCACTGACATGCCGCCAGGTGTAGGAGAACTGGTAATCGCTAAATTTCCAGAGGCTGCGCTGGCTGAAGCGGGTGCCCCAGTTTGGCGCGCCGCAGGCGTTGGAATAAAAGCCTTTGCACTTGCGGCGGATAGAGGTCGGGGTTGCCTGGAAGTCGTTGTCCTGAACCCGGTTCAAAGTCAGGTTCATATCCAGCTTGCCCCACTTTTGATCCATGCCAATCTGGCTCAGATTTAACAGGTAGCCCAGGCCCAAATCCAGACCACTGGTCCAGTTCCTGCCCTGATTTGACTGCACCACTGCCACCCCTTTGGATTCGGTGCCGTTGAAGGTGCCGGTCAGTGGGCCGCGAAACACGGCCGCGCAGGCGGCATTGAGTGCGAAACCAGGGTTAAAGTTCGGTGAGTAGCACTGATCCAGAATGTCGGTGGTGGTGGGTGCCGAAATCGAATCCTTGAGTTTGATGCGGTAGTAATCCAGCGAAATCAACAGATTCTTGACCTGTTCCGGTTCCCACACCAGGCCAATGGTGTTGGTCTTGGCCTTTTCTGGCCCCAGGTTGGGGTTGCCGCCGGAGAGACGGTTGATCTGGCCCGACGATGGTGCAGGCAGACTGCCGATCACCGTGGCGGGTACACCCGTCAGACGGCACAGGTTGGACAGGGTGCCAGCGGTGTTGGCATCGGCGCTGTTGATCTTGGTACCTTGGCATGGGTCGGTTGCCAGATTCGACAGGCCCGTCACTTGCGGGGCATACAATTCGTTCACGTTCGGCGCGCGGGTTGCACTTTGCTCCATGGCACGGAACCGCAGACCCTTGATCGGTGCCCATTCGCCGCCAAATTTCCAAGTGTTGTAGCGTTGGCTGGTAGTGGTGGTGAACTCGGTGGTGCGAAAACCTGCTTCCAAACCCATGCGGTGAACCAGTGGCTTGTTCTCCACCAGAGGAATTTGCGCTTCCGTGTACAGCTCTTTGAGCTTGATGGTGCCGGAGCGGTCTGGCAAAGGCGCACCCGTGCCCAACACTTCACCCTGAATCTGCGATGCGCTGTCAGATTGGTTGGACGCGGTAACCTTGCGCGATTCCACACCCAGCGCCACGCCGATAACCTGGCTGCTCCATGGGCTCTTGACAGAACCCAGGTCGCCCGTGGCGCTGAAGGAGAAAATATCTTGCTTGACCTTGGCTTTCAGCAGTGCGCTCTGGTTGATGAAAGCGAGCGCCTCTGGCGTGATCGATCCGGCGGCACCGAACACGTTCAAGGGTACGCAGCCGTTGGCGGTGTTGGTACAGGCGGTGGTGCTGGTGGCGTTCAGTGCTTGCGCGACCTTGGAATTGGAACCCCAGTTGCGGCGGGTCTGGGTCTGGTCGGCCTGGCCTGTGATCAAATAGGTGTCGTAGCTCCAGTTACCGAGCAAGGCACCGCGCAGGCCGATGGTGGATTGCATGGTCTTGTTTTCAAAATCATTGAAACGGCGGCCCAATTCGACAAAACGACGGCTGACTACCATGGTGACGGGCGTGGTATTGCCCACCACGCAACTGGCAGCAGGAATACCGCGTGCCGAGCAGATTTGTTGACGTGCTTGGTCAGGGATGAATGGGTTGCCGATGGGTATGGTATAGGTGTTGCCGAAGGTGCCAGTGGCGGCCAGCGAGGCATTGACATCGGTGTTGGTGTAAAACAATTGGGCGTAGACTTCGGCGTTGTCGTTGATAGTATAACGGCCCAGGGCGGTTAATTGCTTGCGGTCGATTGGCACCTGGAAATAATTGTCCGGATTGGTGTTAAAGGTGCCGGTTGCCGTGTTCAGGGCAGAGAATTTACCGGTGGTGGGGTCCAACTGACGGTTGCCCGTACCCAACAGATTGGCCCCAGCCGGAATGCCCGCCGCCTGCGGCACCGAAATCACCACAGGAATGGTGGTGGTTGAGCCTGAGAACAGACCTGTTGCGGAGCTGGTGGTGGTTTGGCCGTATGGACGGCTGCCGACCAACAGCGGATCGGACTTGCTGATGCCGAAATTGAGCACGGCGTTACCTTTGTTGTCGGCAAAATTACCGCCCAGCGTCAAGTCTACGCGGTGGCGTTTGGCGTCGCTTTCGCTTGATGAGGCGTAGCTGGAAGAGAGTTCGACCCCTTCAAAATTCTTCTTCAAAATAAAATTGGCAACCCCGGCGATGGCGTCGGCACCATACACGGCCGATGCGCCACCGGTGACGATGTCGATGCGGCGCAATAGCGCGGTCGGGATGGAATTGGTATCAACTTGACCCCCTAGGTCAAATGGGACGAAACGGCGGCCGTCGATCAAGACCAGAGAGCGCCGCGCACCGAGGCCGCGCAAGTCGATGGTGGCACCGCCGCCGGAGCCGTTGTTGACGCCAGGGCCAATCGCTGGTACTGCGCTGGACAGGCCACGGATCACTTCTTCGACCGCCAATGCCTGGCCAGCTTTGAGTTCTTCTTCGCTGACCGACATGATTGGGCTATTCGAGACTGCGTCAAGAGACTTGATGCGGGAACCGGTTATCTCCACTTTTTGCAGCGGCTCCTGAGCCAATGCTGCTGTGCCGGACAGGACGCCGAGACAGAGCAGTGTAGCCTGACTGATTGTAGTTCTTTTAAGCATGCTTTCGCTCCATTGATTAAATTTATAGTAATTATATGTTGGGTGAGTGGCAAAAAGGAGGGGGGTTGCAGGATGGAGTATCTATTAGAGTAATGCTGCTGTCAAATTTAAGCTGGGGTGGTGTTCTTAAAATGCAACAGGGTTGGTGGTATAAAGCTGGGTGCGGCGGGTGGCTGCCGTGCGCCTTGATGCAAACCTTGAGCCAGTCTGCCAGCAAGTTCATCTGAGTTTGCAAACCCTGCAAAACATGAACAAATTCCCTGCTACCTGCCGCACTCCAGCAGCATTTTTTCCAGCATCTGGTTGGCTAGATTGCGCTCGCGTGCCAGACCAATGCGGTTGGAATCGATCAGGGCCAGCAGCGCATACAGGGTGGGGTCTTGTTGCGCAGCAAAGGGGACCGACTTGAACAAGGGCGCGATGGCCTCGCCCTGGTGTTCACCCTGATGTTCACCCTGATGTTCATCTTGGTCCCAACACCGCCCCAAAAACACCCCGCGCACAATAAACCCGAGGCAGCTTTGCGGGTGCGCCGCGCCATACGCCAGCGCCAGCGTGAACTCCATGATCCGCCAAACACCAGCCAGCGCTCAATGCCCAACATACTGCGCAATTGTTCGATATTGGCAATCAAGTGTTGGGTGGTATTGTTTTGAATATTGCCCAAAGGCGTGGAACGGCCCGCGCCGCGCTGGTCAAAAATGACGATGCGATATACTTCGGGGTCGAAAAACTGACGGTGTTTGTGGCTGGCACCGGAACCGGGGCCGCCATGCAAAAATACCACTGGCAAACCATTCGGGTTGCCCTATTCTTCCCAATACATGGTGTGGATGGGGTCTAAAGCCAACATGCCGGTGCGGTTGGCGGCAAGGGCGGGATACAGTTCGGTGCGATTCATGGCGGTGTGGGAAATGCTGGAAAATGAAAACATCATGATAGCAAAAAACCCGACAGCGACAAAATTCTCTATAATGGCAGCTTCCAAATTAAAGAGCTTTGGAATAACGAATGATTGGGAGATATGGCGTATGAGTAAAGTGAAATCGGGTTTGGGCTTGATTCTGGCGGTTTTTGTGATCGGAGCCGG
>JBKJLF010000533.1:0-8425 GCA_046597185.1 Burkholderiaceae bacterium
ATTCGGCAGGCAATCAAATACCAGGTGAATGCGTGTGATCGGACTATTATTTTCTACCCGGTGGCGACAATTGGCATTCATATACCAAGTGCCACCAACATTAAAATGCACCGGTTCATCGTCGAGCCAAAACAATACATCGGGGTGCGTCACAATCGGAATATGCAACCGGGCCATGCCATCTTCAAACCCGGTGCCTGGGTCGGTATGCTCGGCAATACAGCCACCGGGGGCCAAGGCCATCAAGCGAACGGCGCAGGTTTCACAGTTAAACTGTTGCAGTACCTGTTGAAAATACGGGCAGCGCGCCAAGAGCGGGGTATCTTGAAAACCTTCATTGGCAAAGGCTTGAATATGATTAGTTGCGCCGTTGGCCGAACGCAGGGCTTGACAATGCCAGTACCCGGCGGCTTCTTTGGCGTTGTAGTGGCCCACCCATTCATCGGGCAGTAAAGCGTGCAAATCGGCTTGCAAGGCGGCCACATCAAAATCAAACGGTAGGCGCAGGTAGCGCGTCGTTTCACGCATGGCCAGCTATCGGCTGCGGCGCTGCCATCGTGGCAGCTTGCGCTACCTTGCCTGTATCCTGGGCAGGCTTGCCAGTGGTAGCCGGTCTTTGTAAATACTCGGCCAATTCATCTTGCCCACTCAGTTGAAAACCGTGCCCGGCATACAACTGCCTGGCCGCTTCATTATTTTTCATGACACGCAAGCTAACCCATTGCTGATTTTCATCGGCCAAATCCAAAAGATACCGTAACAATTGGCGACCTAACCCCCGCCGTTGTAGGATGGGAAGGACGATCATGTCGATCAGGTGAAGGTTTTCTGTGTTTGTGGAAAAAATGATGCGCGCCACCAGCGTGCCATTTTGTTCCAGCACCATGGTTTGGGCGTTTGGGTAGTGTTGCGTGATACCCTTGTCATGAAACTGTTGCTGTTGGCTGATAAATTGCGTCAGCATCGGTTCGGGTAAGGGCAGGGTTAGTAAATCCCGGCGGCTGCTCCGGTACAGCACGGCTAATTGAACCTGATCGGCCTCGGTAGCAAGGCGTAGTGGTAAATTCGGTACAAAGGTAGGCGAGATTGACATAACTGGCGACAGTGGTGGGTTTCGGATTCAAGGTTTCTGCTATCATGCCTTGAATTGATTTTATGTGCAACCCACTTTTAATGGAATCTGAATGAACCTCAGTGTGGAACAATTTACCCCCTTGATCGGCCAGCAATTCATGGTGGACACTCAGGCTGGCAAGTTTCCGTTGACGCTGTCGGAGGTGAACGAGTTGCCACGCGGTGGACGACCTGAGCAATTTCGCACGCCGATGCTGTTAATTTTTATTGGGCAGCCTGAATGGGCTTTGGCACAGGACAACTACTGGATTGAACATGCGGCATTGGCGCGACAGATGTGGTGTATTGCCCCCGTGCTGCCACCGTTGGGCGTGCCGCCTACAGCTCAGACGCCACATTATTATCAGGTGCTGTTTTCTTGAATGCATTCATTGCGGCACACAGTTTTGCCCCAGTACTAGCGGTCAATGCCATACCAGCGTGAACAAAAAGCTACATCTGCGCAGTGCCAAGCCGTGCCGAAACGGCCAATTGTGCCATCGGCAGTGCAGAAAACATCTGGTAGCCATTTAAAGCTGGGATTTGATGGTATTTTTGTGGAGGCTAGCTTGATTTCGACATTGTTATCAATGTGCATTGTTTAGCTTGGCTTTATGTTGGTTGATGTTGCTTTGCTCTTGCAGTTTTTTTATGAAAACGCCCTGATACCCATGAACGGCCCAGAATATCACTTCATTACCGGTTTACCCCGTTCAGGCTCGACTTTGCTGGCGGCCTTGCTGCTGCAAAATCCGCGTTTTCATGCTGGCATGATGAGCCCGGTAGGTAGTTTAATTGGCAATATGTTGCCGCAATTTGCCGCAGGTAGCGAGTTTGGCCCGGTCATTACCCAAGCCCAACGCCGTCGCTTGGTGCGAAGCGTATTTGATGCCTATTACGCCGACAAGACCGACAAAGCGGTTATTTTTGATAATAACCGGGCGTGGAGCGCCAGACTTCCCTTTCTGCAAGATCAGTTCCCGCATGCCAAAGTCATCGCCTGTGTCAGAAATGTTGCCTGGGTGATGGATAGTCTGGAGCGGCGCTATCGGGCCAATCCGTATGAATTAACCCGTCTGTTTAACGATGACGTGGAGCGCAATACCGTGTACAGCCGGGTTGACACCCTAGCACAGCGCAACCGTCTGGTCGGGTTTGCCTGGGCCGGATTAAAAGAAGCGTTTTATGGCGAGCACGCGGCCTCCATGCTGGTCATTGATTACGACTTACTGGTGCAGGCACCGAAAAAAGTGCTGTCGCTGATTTATCAGTTTCTGCAGCAACCCGAGTTTGCCCACGATTTTGACAATATTCAATACGACACCCCCGAATTTGACGTGCCGCTCGGGGTGCATGGCATGCACAAGGTGCGGCCCAAAATTGGCGTTGAAACCCGCCATACGATATTGCCGCCGGATTTGTTTGAGCAATATTCTCAGCTTTCGTTTTGGAAAGATTCTACTGGCAGTCGCGCCAATGTCGTGACGAGTCAAGCAGCGCAAAAAAAGGACATGTTATGAAAACACCATCAAAATCCCATGCTCGCAAGGGCGCGCCCATGCCCACGGCCAATGCGTTTGTAACGAGCGAGGCGCTACGACCCCGTCGTAGCATGGTGGCGCTGGAGTCCCGGATTGTGTTTGATGGTGCCATGGCCAGTAGTGTTCATCAGGATTCGCAGGGCATGGGCGATGCAGGGGGAGTTGATCGCAGCCATGTGACAGCGCCTGCCGTCACCGAACAGCGTAACCTGTTTGATGCCAGAACCATTAGTTTGGCCGCGCCATCGGCAGTAAAAAGTATTTTGTTTGTCGATAGCCGCCTGCCGGACTACCAGCAGATTGCGGCGGCGTCCAAGGATGGCGTCAAGGTGGTGATTCTGGACAAGAATCAGGATGGCGTCTTGCAAATTGCCAATGTGCTCAAAGATTTTCAAGGGCTGGAGTCGATTTCGATTGCCTCGCATGGTGATAGTGGCGTTTTGCTGTTGGGTAATGCAGCATTGCATGGTAATGATTTCGATCAGTATAGTGCGCAGTTGCATACCATTGGTGCGGCACTCAAGGCGCAAGGTGAAATTCTGCTGTATGGTTGTAACGTAGGGGCTGGCAGTGCCGGGCAGGCATTTTTGGCCAGTTTGGCCAGTACCACCGGTGCCGTTATAGGGGCCTCGAATGACGACACCGGTGGCACGGCAAGGGGGGGCAACTGGGATTTGGAAATATCAACCGGCACTTTGCATTCAACGCCGGTGCTTGATACACAACAATTGACTTCATACGATCATCTGCTGCAAACCGTATCGGCATCGACCTTGGCCGAATTAATCAGTTACATTTCTGGCAGTGGACTCTCTGGTGGTAAAAATGTCAATAACAATGGTGCTGATGACGTTATTACTCTGACAGCAGATATCACCTTTACCGCAACCTCCAACACCCTTGCCATTACCTCAGACAGTAGCCATTCCCTAACTATCGTGGGTGGCAACCATTTCATCAGCGGTGCCAACCTGACCCAAGTGTTAAATGTCGCCTCCGGGGCCACCGTTGAATTGCAAAATATCACGATCAAAAATGGCTTTTTGACTGGCGCGGGTGGTAATGCAGTTACTAGCGGTGGTGGTGTTGGTGGTAAAGGTGGCGATTCCTTGGGCGCGGGTATCTACAATGCCGGCACTTTAACCATATCGGGCAGCACTATTTCGGGCAATAAAGCGGCTGGCGGTGGCGGTGCAGGTGGCTGGCAGTCCGGTTATGGCGGCGGCGGTGGTGGCGGTGGCGGATTCGGTACCACATTTGGCGGTGCAGGTGGTTCATCTTACGACGGGAACCGCGCTGCCGGTGCCGCTTCTGCCGGTACAGGTGGTAAAGGTGGGGGCAATGATGCCAGTTACGGCGGTAAAGGAGGTACCACCTCGGGTGGGGCCGGAGGCGATGCTAGCGGCGTGAATGCGAGCACAACCAAAGGTGGCGCTGGGGGCACAGCCAGTTCTGGCGGCGGCAATGCCATTGGCGGTGGCGGTGGTGGCATTGGTTCCTACACCACCGGCGGACGAGGCGGCAACTCAGTTGGCGCGATTTATAATGCAGGCGGCACTTTAACCATTACCACTACCACATTTTCTGACAATATTGGTGCCGGTGGTGGTGGTGGTGGTGGGTCACAAAGTGGTGCTTTTGCTGGCAATGGTGGTAATGGTGGATATGGCATCGGCGGTATCTGGGTTGCTGCTGGGACAGCACGATTCGATTCTGGCAGTTACACTTCTTTAACAGGGGCAAGCAACGTAGGTGGCGGCGGCATTGGAGGCAAGGCTTCGGGCGGGGCGAATGTCAATGGTACGACACAAACTGGCGCGGCAAAATTGGTTAGCGGGGGAACGCTGGATAATAATTACACTCCAGCCGATACCACTCCTCCAACCGTCAGCTCCATCACCCTGTCCGACAGCACCCTGAAAGTAGGCGAAACCGCCACCGTCACTTTCGTATTTTCAGAAGCCGTCAGTGGCTTTACCAGCGCGGACATTACCGCGCCCAATGGCAGCATCACCAGCCTGACAACCAGCGATAGCATTACCTATACCGCTACTTATACACCCGATACCAACGTAGAAGATGCGCTCAACGTCATCACCGTTGATACCGTTGGTGTAAAAGACGCGGCGACTAATGCGGGCACGACCACCAAAGACAGTGCCAACTTTACCATCGACACCAAAGCGCCCACTGTCACTGACGCTCAGCTTAGCATCAGCGGTGCATCAGGCACCAGTGGTGCGTTCAAGACGGGCGACACCGTTACTGCAACGTGGAACAATACCGCAGGTGGCGACAACAATAGTGACATCAGCAGCGCGACCGCCGATTTTAGCCAGTTTGGTGGCGGTGCAGCGGTGGCCATGAGCAATAGCAGCGGTTCCTGGACTGCCAGCTATACCATTGTGGCCGGGGCCATCGACACCACCAACCGTAACGTCAGCGTCACGGCCACCGATAGCGCAACCAATACCACCACCACCGCCGATGGCAGCAACGCCACTGTCGATAATGCTGCCCCTACCGTGACCAACGCCAATATCAGCATCAGCGGCGCTTCTGGCACTGGCGGCGCATTTAAAATTGGCGACACCGTGACCGCGACCTGGAACAATACCGCAGGCGGCGATAACAATAGCGACACCATCAGCAGCGCCACAGTTGACTTTAGCCAGTTTGGCGGCGGTGCGGCGGTGGCCATGAGCAACAGCAGCGGCACCTGGACCGCCACCTATACCATTGTGGCGGGTGCCATCGACACGACGAGCCGCAACGTTAGCGTCACTGCCAGCGACAATGCAGGCAATGTCACCACCACTGCCGATGCGACCAATGCCACGGTCGATAATGTCGCACCCACCGTGACCAATGGCAACATCAGCATCAGCGGTGCCTCAGGCACGGGCGGCGCATTCAAGATTGGCGACACCGTTACTGCCACCTGGAACAATACCGCAGGCGGTGACAACAACAGCGATACGATCAGCGGCGCGACGGCTGACTTCAGCCAGTTTGGCGGCGGTTCAGCCGTGGCCATGAGCAACAGCAGCGGCACTTGGACCGCCACCTATACCATTGTGGCTGGTGCCATCGATACCACCAGCCGCAATGTCAGCGTCACGGCCAGCGACAATGCCGGTAATACCACCACCACCGCCGATACCACCAATGCCACGGTGGACAACATCGCGCCCACCGTTACCGATGGCAACATCAGCATCAGCGGTGCCTCAGGTACGAGCGGTGCGTTCAAGATCGGTGACACCGTCACCGTTACCTGGAACAATACCGCAGGCGGCGACAACAATACTGACACCATCAGTAGCGCCACCGCCGACTTTAGCCAGTTTGGCGGCGGTGCAGCGGTCGCCATGAGCAACAGCAGCGGTTCCTGGACTGCCAGTTACACCATTGTGGCCGGCGCGATTGACACCACCAGCCGCAATGTCAGCGTCACCGCAACGGATAATGCAGGCAACACCACCACCACCGCCGATGCCAGCAACGCCACGGTGGATAACATCGTGCCCGTCGTTACCGATGCCAATATCAGCATTGCCGGTGGCACCGGCGCGGGCGGTTCCTATAAGGTCGGCGATACCGTTACCGTCACCTGGAATAACACCGCCGGTGGCGAAAACAACACCGACACCATCGGCGGCGTCACGGTGGATTTCAGTGAGTTTGGCGGGGGTGCCGCCGTGGTGGCCAGCAATAGCAGTAATACCTGGACCGCCACCTATACGATTGTTGCCGGGGCCTTGAATGCCACTAACCGTAACGTATCGTTGACGGTAGCGGACAACGCGGGCAACACCACCCTGACCGCAGATGGCACCAATGCCACCGTCAACAATATTGCTCCTACCGTTACCGACGGCAACATCAGTATTTCGGGAGGCACTGGCACCGGTGGTGCTTATAAAATTGGCGACACCGTCACCGTTACCTGGAACAACACCGCAGGTGGCGACAACAATGCCAGCATTGGCGGGGTGACAGTTGATTTTACTGAGTTTGGCGGCGGTGCGGCAGTGGCGGCTACCAATAGCAGCAACACCTGGACTGCGAGCTATGTCATTGTTGCCGGGGCTATCGACACTACCAGCCGCAATGTTTCCGTCACTGCGACAGATGGCACCGTGGGCAATTTCCGCACCACCCAGGACGGCACCAATGCCACGGTGGATAACGTCGCTCCCGTTCTGACCAATGGCAACATCAGCATCAGCGGCGCTTCTGGCACCGGCGGGGCGTTCAAAGTTGGCGATACCGTCACCGTCACCTGGGACAATACCGCAGGCGGTGACAATAACAGCGACACGATTAGCAGCGCCACGGCCGACTTTAGCCAGTTTGGCGGCGGAGCAGCGGTGGCGATGAGCAACAGCAGCGGCACCTGGACCGCCAGCTATACCATCGTTACTGGCGCGATTGACACCACCAGCCGCAACGTCAGCGTGACCGCACTCGATAACGCAGGCAACACCACCACCACCGCCGATACCAGCAACGCCACCGTGGATAGCATTGCCCCCACCGTGACCGATGGCAACATCAGCATCAGCGGTGCATCCGGCACTGGCGGCGTATTCAAAATTGGCGACACCGTTACCGTCACCTGGAACAATACCGCAGGCGGTGACAACAACACTGACACCATTAGCGGTGCGACGGCTGATTTTAGCCAATTTGGCGGCGGCGCAGCGGTGGCCATGAGCAATAGCAGCGGCACCTGGACCGCCACTTATACCATCGTGGCTGGCTCGATTGACACCACCAGCCGCAATGTCAGCGTCACGGCCAGCGACAACGCAGGCAATACCACCACCACGGCCGATGGTAGCAACGCCAGCGTCGATAACATCGCCCCCGTCCTGACCAATGGCAATATTAGCATCAGCGGCGCTACTGGCACCGACGGGGCGTTCAAGATTGGCGACACCGTGACTGTCACCTGGAACAATACCGCAGGCGGTGACAACAACACTGACACCATCAGCGGTGCAACGGCTGATTTTAGCCAGTTTGGCGGCGGTGCAGCGGTGGCCATGAGCAACAGCAGCGGCACCTGGACGGCCAGCTATACCATCGTGGCCGGCGCGATAGACACCACCAGCCGTAACGTCAGCGTCACCGCCAGCGATAATGCAGGCAATACCACCACCACGGCCGATACCAGCAACGCCACCGTGGATAGCATCGCCCCCACCGTCACCGATGGCAACATCAGCATCAGCGGGGCATCTGGTACGGGCGGCGTCTTCAAGATTGGCGATACCGTTACCGTCACCTGGAACAATACCGCAGGCGGCGACAACAACACCGACACCATCAGCGGCGCGACCGCTGACTTTAGCCAGTTTGGCGGCGGTGCCGCAGTGGCGATGAGCAATAGCAGCGGCACCTGGAGCGCCACTTATACCATCGTCGCTGGCGCGATTGACACCACCAGCCGCAACGTCAGCGTCACAGTCAGCGATAACGCAGGCAATACCGCCACCACGGCCGATGGCAGCAACGCCAGCGTCGATAACATCGCCCCCACCGTTACCGATGGCAACATCAGCATCAGCGGCGCTACGGGCACTGGTGGCGCATTCAAGATTGGCGATACCGTCACCGTCACCTGGAACAATACCGCAGGTGGTGACAACAACACGGACACCATCAGCAGCGCCACGGCGGACTTTAGCCAGTTTGGCGGCGGCGCAGCGGTGGCCATGAGTAATAGCAGCGGCACCTGGACGGCGAGCTATACCATTTTGGCT
>JBKJLF010000732.1:0-9623 GCA_046597185.1 Burkholderiaceae bacterium
GCGCATGCGATTAAATTCGGCCACATCCACCCCGCCTTGCGCAGTGGGTGCTTCGGTTTTTTGCGCACTAACCTTTTCGATCATGGCTTCGAGCTTTTTTACGTGCTGCTTTAAGGCATCAAGCTCGGCCTTTAACTCTTGCGCTGTTTGCGCCAGGGCCAAGCCAGGTAAGGCCAGCGCAATGGCGGTGGCAACGGCGATGGCGATGGCCGATTTTTTTAGCGTGGTGTTCAGTGCGTGCATAAATTCTCCTGATTGTGTTTATACTATTGGTGTTTATAAAGGGCAAGTTGGGTCATGCCTGAGACGCATCTTTGAAGGCAGCAGAAATTTGTTGCTGCCGCAACCGTTCAGTCCGCGCTAGATACCAACTAGCAGCAATGATGCCGATACTTACCACAAAAATAGTGATCGCTGCAATCGCATTCACACTGGGGTTCACCCCGAGTTTGGCACGCGCAAAAATCACCATGGGCATGGTGGAATAACCGGGGCCAGATAAAAATTGGGACAATACCACGTCGTCCAGCGACAAAGTAAAGGTGAGCAACCAAGCCGAGCCGAGTGCCTGGGTAATATTGGGCAAGGTCACCAGAAAAAATACTTGATGCGGGCGGCAGCCCAAATCCATGGCCGCTTCTTCCAGTGATTTATTGACTTCTTGCAGCCGCGATTGCACCACCACGGTGGCATAGGCCATACCCAGCAAGGAATGTCCGAGCCACATGGTAAAGATGCCACGTTCCGGGTAGCCCAAGCCACGCTGAATAGACACCAACAATAGCAAAAGCGAGAGGCCGATAATCACTTCTGGCATCACCAAGGGCGCATTCACCATGCCGCTAAAAAGCGTACGGCCAAAAAAACGCTTGTACCGATCCAGCACAAAAGCGGCAAACGTGCCCAGGATAACCGATGCCGTCGCGGTCATGACGGCAATTTTGAGCGATAAACCAAAGGCAGTGATGATGACTTGGTCTTGCCACAGTTTGGCATACCATTGGGTGGAAAAGCCGCTCCAAATCATGTCGTGTTTGGATTGGTTGAATGAAAAGACGATCAACACCACAATGGGAATATACAGGAACAGATAGCCAAAACTTAACCATGCCCGCCCCACCCAACGCGCCACAGTCATCATGAGCGGCCTCCTTGTTGTTCAACCTGGTATTTATTGAAAATTGCCATGGGCACTAAAATCAGTAAGGCCACGACGACTGTGACGGCAGAAGCCATGGGCCAATCGTTGTTGCTGAAAAATTCATCGTATAACACTTTACCGATCATCAGTGTGTCGGGCCCCCCCAACAGCTCGGGAATCACAAATTCACCGACACAGGGAATAAACACCAACATGGCACCAGCGATGATGCCGGATTTGGATAAGGGAACGACCACGAGCCAAAATGTTTGCCATGGCGTGGCTCCTAAATCGGAAGCAGCTTCGAAAAAGCGACTATCCATTTTTACCAGGTTGGCGTAGAGCGGCAAAATCATGAAGGGTAAATGGGCGTAGACCATCCCGATTAAGAGCGAGGTTTGGGTGTGCAGCAACTGCAAGGGCTCTTGAATCAAGCCCAGGCTCATCAGCAATTGATTGAGCAAGCCGCTGGTGCTCAAAATGCCTTTCCATGCATAGATGCGCAGTAAAAAAGACGTCCAAAACGGCAGCAACACCGCCATCATTAAGGCGGGCCGTACACTGGGCTTGGCACGCGCCATGAACCAGGCAAACGGGTAGCCAATCAATAAACATAAAACCGTGGTGAAAAAGGCGCTGGTGAGCGAGTTTTTATAGGTCTTGACATATAAATCATCCTGAAATAATGAGATATAGGTAGAGACTTTGATTTTTAAGGTGATGATGCCCTCGGAAAAGGTGGCCAGAGTGCCAAATCGATCACCATCGCCCATTTCCACCAAGCTAAAACGCAACACGATGAGAAAGGGCACCAAAAACAAAACCAACAGCCAAATAAAAGGCACGCCGATAACGACGCGACGGCCCCAATTACTTTTAAATTTCACCATCTCCGCTCCTAATGGGTTAGTACTACCGCATCGCGCTCACTCCAATGGGCCCAGACTTTATCGCCCCACTGCGGCAGTTGGCCGCTATGGCGCACGCTATTGGTGAGCGTGGCCTTAAGCACCATGCCGCTTGCCAATTTGATGTGGTAGACCGAATAACCGCCCAAATACACCCGCTCAATGACTTCGCCCTGCACATAATTGGGCGCGCCCGCTGGCACGCCCTCGGGCAACTCAAAACTCAAGGCAATTTTTTCCGGGCGCACACCAACCGAGGCAGCCATGCCTTCGGTGCCGGTAATGCCGTGCCCGATATACAGGCGGCATTCGGGCGCTTCGATCACGACATGATCGACTTCATCTTCCACCACTTTGCCATGGAACATGGAAACGCTACCGATAAAGTCGGCCACGAAGCGGCAATTCGGGGTTTCATACACTTCATGCGGGCTGCCAATTTGCAGGATTTTGCCCTCGCTCATGATGGCGATGCGGGTGGCCATACTCATCGCTTCTTCCTGATCATGCGTCACCATGACGCAGGTGACGCCAACCTGTTCGATGATATTCACCAGTTCCAATTGGGTTTGCTCGCGCAATTTTTTATCCAGTGCGCCCAGCGGTTCATCCAGCAACAGCAACTGCGGGCGTTTGGCCAAACTGCGTGCCAGCGCCACCCTTTGTTGCTGCCCGCCCGAGAGTTGATGCGGTTTGCGTTTGGCATATTGGGTCAATTGCACCATGGTGAGCATTTTATTGACGCGCTCGGCAATCGCATCCTTGGGCATGCCGTCACGGCGCAAACCGAAGGCGATGTTATCCCACACGCTTAAATGCGGGAACAAGGCATACGATTGAAACATCATGTTGATGCTGCGTTGATAGGGCGGCAAATCAACAATGTTTTCACCATTTAAGCTGATTTGGCCTGAGGTGGGTGTTTCAAAACCGGCCAACATACGCAGTAAGGTGGATTTGCCACAGCCAGAACTACCCAATAACGCGAAAATCTCGCCCTTGTTAATCGTGACTGATACATCATTCACCGCCTTGACGCCATCAAAATCCTTGATCAGATGGGTGATCACCAAGGCGGGTTGGCCGGGCGCAATCGCTGGTTTTGCGAAAGCGCTGGCGGTAGGAGCGGTATGGTCGTTCATCGTGGCGCTCATCGTGTCTTACAAACCGGTTTTAAATTTGGTATACACCCGGGTCATGGTGCGGCGAATGTCGGAACTGAGCGCTTCGGGGGCCACCATTTTCTTTTTATCTGCATCGCTCAAGAAAATGGTTTTATTTTCGGCAATCTCTTTTTGCACAAACTTGAGGCTGGCCGCATTCGGGTTGGCGTAAAACACTTTATTACTCAATCCGGCATGCACTTCAGGGCGCATCATGTAGTTCATAAATAAATGCGCGTTATTGGGATGAGCGGCATCGGCGGGAATGGCCATGGTGTCAAAAAACAGGGTTGCCGTGGTTTTTGGCACCAAGGCTTCGATTTTGTGGCCATTTTTTGCCTCATTGGCACGGCGCGCGGCGATGTTGATATCGCCCGACCAACCCAGTGCCACGCAAAGCGAACCGCTGGCCATGTCGTTGATATAGCCTGAGGAGCTAAACAGCGTCACATAGGGGCGAATTGACTGCAATAAGCGTCCTGCTTCCTGATAATCCGAACTGTTTTTCGAGTAAGCTGGTTTGCCCAGGTATTGCAGCGCGGGGGGTAAAATTTCTGAGGGCGAATCGAGGAAGGAGACACCGCACGATTTGAGTTTGGAAATGTATTTCGGGTCAAACACCAAATCCCAGGCGTTCTCAGGCATGGGCATGCTGCCCAGTGCCGCTTTTACCTTATTCACATTGATGCCGACGGTGGTAAAACCCCATAACCAAACGATCAGGTGATCGTTACCGGCGTCCAGCTTGGCCACCTGGGCTTGAATTGTCGGGTCCATATTCACCAGATTGGGCAATTTGCTTTTGTCGAGTTTGCGCAATAAACCGCCATCAATTTGCAAACGCGCCCAGTTGGCCGAAGGTACTACGATATCGTAGCCGGTTTTTCCTGCCACCAATTTGGCGTGTAATAGTTCATTGCTGTCGAAATTGTCGTAGCGTACCTTGATGCCAGTTTCTTTCTCAAAATTCTTGATGGTGTCTTCAGCGATATAATCTGACCAGTTATAGATATTCAAGACTTTTTCTTCTTCAGCGCGCACCAGACTACTCACTGCCAGCAAGCTAAAACCCGCCAAACTCAACCAAGTGGCCAGCTTGAATTTTCGGCCATTTGTGTGCTTTGTCATTTGCTTCTCCAATCCAATAATAAATTCAAAAAAGTTCAAATAAGTTTGAATAAGTGCGTCATTCTTTTAATTAGCGCAAGCCGCGCTGCTGCAAATCGGCCAAAGTTTTATCCAGACAATGCTTGATCAAGGCAATCATTTCATCAATTTGTGCCCTTGTGGTAATCAACGGTGGTGCGATAATCATACGGTCGCCCACGGCGCGCATAATCATGCCATTGCCAAACATATGGCCACGACAAATCATGCCTACACTCAAACTACTATCAAACCATTCACTCTCATGCAGGCTTGCGCCTTTTTTCTTGACCAAATTCAAGCCCGCCATAAAGCCAAAGGTTTCCGCCAAACCGACCAAGGGATGGTCGATCAGCGCTTCAAAACACTGCTTCAGATAAGGGCCCGTATCATTGCGCACTTGTTGGATTAATTTTTCTTCATGCAGGATGCGCAAGTTGGCCAAGGCCGCAGCGCACGCCACCGGGTGGCCGGAATAAGTAAAGCCGTGGTTAAAGTCGCCGCCTTTTTCGATTAACACATCGGCCACCCTGTCCGATACCATGACCCCGCCAATGGGGACATAGCCCGAGCTGACGCCCTTGGCAAAGGTGATTAAATCCGGGTGGACGCCTATGGCTTCGCAACCAAACCAATGGCCCAGCCGCCCAAAGCCGCAAATGACTTCATCGCTAATCATTAAAATATCGTATTTGCGGCAAATGCGTTCGATTTCCGGCCAATAGCTATCGGGTGGAATAATCACCCCGCCCGCCCCCTGCACCGGTTCGCCAATAAAGGCTGCCACCCGCTCCACCCCGACTTCAAGAATTTTCTCTTCCAGCCAGGAGGCTGCTTTTAAGCCAAATTCATCCGGCGTCATGCCCGCACCACCTTCGAGGTAATACGGCTGGCCGATATGCACGATGTCGGGAATCGGCAAACCGCCCTGCTCATGCATGCCCGACATGCCGCCCAGCGAGGCACCGGCCATGGTGCTGCCATGGTAGGCATTGTGGCGGCTGATGATGACATGCTTGTTTTTATGCCCCAGCACATCCCAATAACGCCGCACCATGCGAATGATGGTGTCATTGCCTTCGGAGCCGGAACCGGTAAAAAACACATGGTTAAATTGTGACGGGGCCACTTCAGTCAGCGCGGTCGCCAGTTTGACGGCGGGCAGATTGGTGGTTTGAAAAAAGCTGTTATAAAACGGCAATTGCATCATTTGCGCATAAGCAGCATCGCAAATGGCTTTGCGGCCATAGCCAACATTCACGCACCACAGGCCGGACATGCCGTCAATTAAGCGCTTGTCTTCGGAATCCCATAAATAAATGCCCTCCCCTTTGACCATCACCCTGGCACCTCGCCCGTTGAGGTCTTTAAAATCGGTGAAGGGGTGGAGATAATGCGCGCTATCCAGTTCTTGGATGCGTGCGGTGTCAAAATCTTGATCTTCGGCCAAAATCGAATTGAATGGCATAATATTTCCTATTTATTATTTTAAATAAATAATTATACGTGTAACAACAAATGCTCGCGTTCCCAAGGGCTGATTACCGTCATAAATTCGATATGTTCCAAATCCTTGATGGCGGCATACACATCGATAAAGCGTTGCCCCAAAATATGCGCGAGACGGGATTCATGGCGTAAAGCTTGCAAGGCTTCCGGCAAACCTTGCGGTAATTCCACTTTTAAGTCGTAGGCGCTACCCATGGTGATGGGGGTGGGTTCAATTTGATCAATCATGCCCAAGTACCCACAAGCGAGCGTGACCGCCAAGGCCAAATACGGGTTGGCATCGGCACCGATGATGCGGTTTTCCACGCGCCGATCTTGCGGCCCCGATTCGGGAATCCTAAAACCCACGGTGCGGTTATCTTTACCCCATTGAATATTGATTGGTGCGGCGGTATGGCGTACCAGGCGGCGATAAGAATTCACATACGGCGCAACAATTGCCATGGCCGCTGGCATATAGCGCTGCAAGCCACCGATATAGTGGTAAAAGGTTTTGGAAGGCGAGCCATCGAGATTGCTGAAAATGTTTTGCCGGGTTGCGCTATCGACCACACTTTGATGCACATGCATGGCCGACCCCGGTTCACCCGTCATGGGTTTGGCCATAAAGGTGGCGTACATTTCATGCTTGAGCGCGGCTTCGCGCAGGGTGCGCTTGAAGAAAAATACTTTATCGGCCAAACCCAGCGGCTCGCCATGCAAAAAGTTAATTTCCATCTGCCCGGCACCGATTTCATGAATCAGGGTATCGACATCGAGTTGCATCAGTTCGCAATAATCGTAGATATCTTCAAACAGCGGGTCAAATTCATTGACCGCATCAATGCTATACACCTGGCGGCTGGTTTCGGAGCGGCCACTGCGGCCAATCGGTGGGCGTAGCGGCAGGTTCGGGTCGATGTTTTTATCGGTCAGATAAAATTCCAGCTCCGGGGCCACCACGGGCGACCAGCCTTTGTCGGTATATAACTTGAGCACCCGGCGCAACACCGTGCGCGGGGCAAAATCCACCATGGTGCCGTCGGCAAAATAACAATCATGGATCACTTGCGCGGTGGGGTCTACCGCCCAAGGCACCAGGGTAATGGTTTCCGGGTCGGCTTTTAAAATCATATCGCGATCAGTGGCGGAAATGGCGCGATCATAGGGTTCGTCATCGGTCGGGTAATTGCCGGTGACCGTCATGCCGAGCACCGCTTCCGGGATGCGCATGCCGCGCTCTTGCGTGAACTTGGTGCGCGGCAGAATTTTGCCGCGTGCCACGCCAGTTAAATCGGGCACCAGGCATTCAATTTCACTGACTCGTTTTTCGTTGAGCCAATCTTCCATATTGGCGTAGGTAAAATTTTTATGAATCGACATAATAAGACTCCGTCAGGTTGCAGGCAAGCTGGCATATTCATTTTTGGCCAGCACGTTATTGACCTTCGTAAAGTCAGGGCACTAAGGAACATTACGCTTCCAAAACTCATACTTCTTCATCTTGAACCCCATTTTTCTCTGCCTGATAACGCCGACAAGCCGCACCGAAGGCGGCAAAAATATGAATCGAAACCGGGTTTTGCGCCAATTTCCATTCAGGATGCCATTGCACCGCCATCGAAAAGCCATGCAGCGCCGGCATGCTATAGGCTTCAACCAAGCCGTCCGGGGCCACGGCTTCCACCCGCAAACCTTTGGCCAGCCGATCTACCCCTTGCCCATGTAAAGAATTGACCATAATCTGGCCATTGCTATCCACAATATTGCCCAAAATCTCGGCCAACTCGCCATCGGGCACCACCCGTACCGGATGAGCGGGCGCATATTGTTCATCCAGTGGCGCATCATCGTTATCACGATGATCCATTTTACCCGCAACTTCTTGCACTGCCTGGTATAAAGAGCCACCCAAAGCCACATTCACTTCCTGAAAACCACGGCAAATGGCAAATAAGGGCAGTCCCTTGGCCAAAGCCGCGCGAATCAGGGGTAAGGTGGTGGCGTCACGTGCGGGGTCGAGCGGTAGTGCCGGGTTATATAGCGCCTGGCCGAAATGATCCGGGTGGACATTGGAAGGCGAGCCAGTGAGCATGATGCCGTCTGCCACCGCCAAAACCGCATCCCAATCGGTATCGGCCCCAAAAGCGGGCAAAATCAAGGGCATGCAATTGGCACCGCGCAATACGGCATCCACATATTTCATTTGTGCCATATGGTTGAGATGAGCACCGAACATACGGGTGCAAGCGGGGACGATGACGATAGGGCGTGACATATTTATCTGATAATAAAAATTCAATCGAGAGGTCAAAGTGTAAGCCAGTGCTTGCAACCTTAGCACAAAGCCGCGCTCGCAACCCAAATCTGTTGGTTTTTAGCGATAAAACAGCAGGGGAAACGAGCAACAAGGCCTTTTCAGTTTGGTTTGGCCTGGTTTGGCCAGCAGTGGGGGCCGAAATCTGATCCAAACTTATCCGATAAGATCAAACAAAGTGCCACTGCCGGAGCCACCGGGTAGACCCGGCAAGGCATTGCTTTGTTGTTGGCTGTATTGTTTAACCAGCGCATTGGCTTGCAGCGTGAGTGCGCGCGCCAGATTGGTTTTTTTGATATTGAGGGCGGCAATATCTTTATTCAGTGCCGCCGTTTCCCGCGTGACGCTGCCATCGACACCGGTCAAGCTCTTCACCTGGCTGCTTAAACCATCGGCCACGCCCGTACCGTTTTGGGCAAACAGGCGCGATACGGCACTGGGGTCGGCCACAATGGCGGCTTGTAGCTTGTTGCGATCCAGCGCCAAATCGCCATTATTGCCGATAGTGATACCAACCGAGGCCAGGTTGAAGGTATTGCCATCGGTGCCAGTGACCGAGCTATTGCGCAAGGTACGCTCCAGGCGGTCTTGCGCCTGCGTGGCTGCGCCATCGTTTTTTAATTCGCCCTGCGCCAAGCCGCGCAGTTTTCCATTCAGGGTATTGAAGGCACTGACCAGATTATCGACATTCTTCACCACCTGGCTATTGTCTTGCGTTACCACCACCTGGCTGCTGCCCTTGGCATTGAGTTCCAGCCGGGTGCCTGCAATGGCGGTGGTGGCAACATTGGTTTGGCTACTGCCTGCCACGCCGTTGACGGTAAATTCGGCATTGGTGCCGGCGCGGGTTTGGGTCAGATTTTGGGCGGCAGACGGATCATTGCTTAACAGGCTTTTTAAATTGGTATCGCCATTGACGGCAATGCGCAGGGTTTGATTGCTGCCGGAAGGCGCGGTGAGTTGCAATGCCACCTGATTGCCGGACTTGACGACTTTGGCCTCGACACCAAAATTGCCTTCATTAATGGCGGCGGCAATGCCTTGCAAGCTGTTGTTGCTGCTATTGATGGTGATGCTTTTGGGTGCGCCATTGGGTATGAAAGCACCTTTACTGCTGCTGCCAAATTCAATTTTAATGGCAGTGGGTGTGCCTGTGCCAATGGTTGCGGTTGGGGATGCTACGGCCTTGGTTTGTAACACCTGCCCCTGCGCCAATTGATTGACCACCACATTAAAGGTGCCCACCTGGGCCGATTTGGAGCCGATGGCCTTGAGTACATTGCTGGCCGAAGAACTGGCCCCGGTTTGCAAGCCTTCGCCGGAAATGGATTGGGTGACGGTTTGAAAGGTATTTAAGGCGCTTTGCAATTGGCCAAGGCCGGAGAGTTTGGTACGGTCCGTTGCCAGTGCCGCATTAATTTGGGGAGCCACGGAATTTTTGGATTGCAAGGTTTGCGTTA
>JBKJLF010000866.1:0-8742 GCA_046597185.1 Burkholderiaceae bacterium
GCTGCTCGATCCCGACAAACTCGCGGCCTATCGGATTCCCCATACCAGGGTGGTCGACGCCATACGCAGAGCCAACCAGGAAAGCGGCGGCTCGGTGCTGGAACTGGGCGAGGCCGAATACATGGTGCGCGCTACGGGCTACCTGAAAACGCTGGATGATTTTCGCAAAATTCCGTTACTCACGACGGACGCCGGGGTGTCGGTGCGGCTGGGTGATGTGGCGCGCATCCAGTTGGGGCCGGAAATGCGGCGCGGCATTGCGGATTTGAACGGGGAGGGCGAAGTGGCTGGCGCGGTAATTATCATGCGCTCGGGCAAAAATGCACTGGAAACCATTGCCGCCGTCAAAGCCAAACTGGCAACACTCAAAGACAGCTTGCCGCCGGGGGTGGAAATCGTCACCACCTATGATCGTTCCAACCTGATCCAGCGTGCCGTCAAAAACTTGCAAGAGAAATTAATCGAAGAATTCAGCGTCGTGGCCGTGGTATGCGCCATCTTCCTGTTTCATCTGCGCTCGGCGCTGGTGGCAATTGTGACCCTGCCAATCGGAATTTTGATGGCCTTCATCATCATGCATTATCAGGGCGTGAATGCGAATATCATGTCACTGGGCGGTATCGCCATTGCGGTTGGGGCCATGGTCGATGCGGCAGTGGTGATGATTGAAAACGCGCACAAACATATCGAGGCGTGGAACCATGCGCATCCCGGCAGCAAACTGGCGGGAGATGAGCACTGGCGCGTGATCGCCCAAGCCGCTGCAGAAGTCGGCCCGGCGCTGTTTTTTTCGCTGTTGATTATCGTGCTGTCCTTCATTCCGGTATTTACCCTGGAAGCGCAGGAAGGGCGCTTGTTTTCACCGTTGGCCTTCACCAAAACCTATGCGATGGCCGCCGCCGCCGGGCTGGCGGTGACGCTCATTCCGGTGTTAATGGGGTATTTAATACGCGGCAAAATCCCCGATGAGCACAACAACCCGCTCAACCGGGTGTTGATTGCCCTGTATCGGCCAGTACTCAATGCGGTGCTGCGTTTTCCCTGGCTCACCTTGCTGCTGGCCGTCGGCATGGCGCTGCTGACGCTGTGGCCGATATCGCGCCTGGGCGGCGAATTTATGCCGCCGCTGGACGAAGGCGATTTACTCTACATGCCCTCGGCCCTGCCCGGCATTGGGGCGGGCAAGGTAGCGCAGTTGTTGCAGCAAACCGACCGCCTGATCAAAACCGTGCCAGAAGTGCAAAGCGTATTTGGCAAAGCCGGGCGCGCCGAAAGCGCCACCGACCCGGCCCCGCTGGAAATGTTTGAAACCACCATCCAGTTCAAACCCAAAGAGCAATGGCGGCCCGGCATGACCAGCGAAAAACTGGTGGAAGAGCTGGACCGCATCGTCAAGGTGCCGGGTTTGGCCAATATCTGGGTGCCGCCGATTCGCAACCGCATCGACATGCTGGCCACCGGCATCAAAAGCCCGGTCGGGGTGAAGGTGGCCGGTGCCAACCTGGCTGAAATCGACCGCATCAGCCTGGAGATTGAACAGGTGGTGAAAAAAATCCCCGGCGTATCGTCGGCACTGGCAGAGCGCCTGAACGGTGGGCGCTATATTGATGTCGATATCGGGCGCGATGCGGCGGCGCGCTATGGTTTGAATATTGCGGATGTGCAAAGCATCGTCTCGGCGGCCATAGGCGGTGACAATATCGGCGAAACGGTGGAAGGCTTGCAGCGCTTTCCCATCAACCTGCGCTACCCGCGTGAAGTGCGCGATTCGGTCGAAAAACTACGCCAGTTGCCGGTGTTAACCGAGCGTGGCGCGCAAATTCGACTGGGCGATGTGGCGCAAATTCGCATCACCGATGGCCCGCCGATGCTAAAAAGCGAGAATGCGCGCCTCTCGGGTTGGGTGTATGTGGATATTCGGGATCGTGCCTTAAGCACGGTGGTGGCCGAGATGCAGCAGGCAGTGGCGAAACAGGTGAAATTGCCCGCCGGGTATTCCATTGCTTGGTCGGGCCAGTTTGAATATCTGGAGCGTGCCAGCGCCAAGCTGAAAATTGTGGTGCCCGCCACCTTGTTGATTATTTTTGTGCTGCTGTATCTTACCTTCAAACGCTTTGATGAAGCGGCTTTGATCATGCTGACGCTACCCTTTGCGCTGGGTGGTGGGTTTTGGCTGTTGTGGGCGCTGGGGCATAATCTGTCGGTCGCCAGTGGCGTTGGCTTTATCGCACTGGCCGGGGTATCGGCAGAATTTGGCGTGATCATGCTACTCTACCTCAAGCACGCGTGGGATGCGCGTGTCAGCGTAGGCAAAAGCAGCGAGCAAGATTTGCTGGATGCGATACGCGAAGGCGCGGTGCTCAGAGTCAGGCCCAAGGCGATGACGGTGGCGGTGATTATTGCGGGTCTGGTGCCGATCATGTACGGCACTGGCACAGGGTCAGAAGTGATGAAACGCATCGCCGCACCGATGGTGGGGGGGATGATTACCGCGCCCTTGCTCTCGATGCTGGTGGTGCCTGCGGTGTATTTGTTGTTGCGGCGCAGGCAGTTGGGCTTGCGATTATAGCCCACTTAAGAAATCATCGTGACAAATCACTCGGTCGTGCAAGCCGGCCTTGTATAAGGATCGTTATAATCTCCACAACGCCATCATCGGTTAGCTTTGTGTTTAACCTAATCCCCTCTTCTACAGGAAATGGAGCTTCATTCTTTTGACTATTATCGAGAACGCAGAGAATTCCTATTCGTTTTCCTGTCCCGACCCGCGTCGCTTCAGCGATCATGTCGTCATCATCGGTATAAATGACTTGAACGCAATTGCAGCGCGCAATCGCCAGAATTTGGCGGTCAAGGTTGGGTTGCTGGAGTCGGTGCTCACCAAGGTAATCAGGATGTTGGCATCGAAAACAATCATTTCAAGCCCCGAATTTTCCGCCATTCCAGCAACGGTTCATCCATTGCGCGCCAGCCATTGCCCGCGACTTTGCCGATTTCTGCCAACACCTCATCCAACGGTGCGGTGTCGAGTTCTTCCCATGATTGGATTAATAACGATTCCAGTTCCCACGCCCCGGTGGCAGCGCGTATCCATTTGCCGTTGCCATGCACCCTGATCGGCCCTTCAAGATAGTAACGGGCAAGGTTTTTTGCGTTGTCCGCACCACGAATTTGACAGTTGATAATTTTACCTTCGGTGTTACGCAATATGACGGGAATCGTGTCGTCTTTGCCGCCGATCTTGATTACCACGCCATCGGCGCTGCTGGGTTGGATAATGGTGAAGGTTTCAGGCAATGTCGTTTTGCGGCCCGGAAAATCCAGTATCTTTTCACCGCCAGTATGACTTATCACCCCAACAGCACCATCTACCCTGAGTAATTGGTCCAACACTTGCCAAGCCTTTTGCGCGCTTACATCGGCATTGCTTGTATGCACGTTTTGCAGTCGTTGCAAAACACACGGGGCAACGGCTGGTTCAACTGAAACTTGTAGTCGTGCGCTACCGTTTTCGATTTTTTCAAAATGTACGTATTCTTCGCTGCCATAGAGTGAGGCAAGCTGAAGCAGATATTGCGCCAGCCGCGCCATCGGCAGCGTTGTCGGCGTGTAGCAATCAATTTGGAAGGTCAGTTTTTCGGTCATGTCCATGTGGCACCTCGCTGCCAAGTATTATAACAGGCACTCGCATCTGCTATAAACAAGCTTTATTTTGCTCAAGCTTTGGCCGCTATTATCGGAACCGCCTGTTGCAACTCGCTGACGCGCTGCTGCGCTAGCGCAGATAACGCGCCTCAATCTCCGCCGCGCTGCCATCGTTATTGATGGCAGTTAAAGCTTGATTGAGTTGCTCGATCACACTATCGGCCAGGCCAAGGTTGCAAGCCAAATATAGTTCGGTGCGGTTAAAGGTCAGCAGGGGGACAATTTTGCCATTCATGCCATTGGCGTCCAACAGCGCGCTGGCTTTGGAGGGCGCGCTCACCCATAAGTCAATGCGCTTTTCCATTAGCTTGAGCGGATTGAGCGCATCACGCATTGCTGTTTCTACTTTATAGCCTCTCTCGCGCAAATAGACGTCACGAACATCGGCATTGTAAGTGCCGATGGTGAGTTGGCGCGCATCGTCGAGCTTGCTTAATTTAAGATTGCGCTCCTTTAACCCGTACAGCACCCAGGTATTGAAAGCGAGTGGGCCAACCCATTTAAATTTCTTTTCCCGCTGCTCGGTGCGGGTGGTGGAAAACACGCAGGTATTCGGGTCGTCCAGCGCAGTTTGATAGGCCCGCGCCCATGGCATCAGTTCGATTTTATAGGGCAGCTTGGTGCGCTGCATGATCAGGTTTAGTTTGTCGGTCGAGATGCCAACGATTTTCTCCTGAAGCGGCATATTGAAGGGCGGTGAATCCTCGGTCAAAAAGCGTAATTCAGCCGCCACCGCACCCTTCCAGCCTGCACTGAGCACAAGCAGGAACAGGAACAGGAACAGGAACAGGATTGCATTGCCCAGGGTAAAAATTCGTGCCATCATGCTTCCTTGTGATCCGCTTCATGCTTGGAGTGTGGCAGGATTTCGGAAAAATGCAAGTTTCTTTGCGTTAAATTTGAAGTGCTTGGAATGCGCAATTCCCTGTCGAGTGGTGACACTTTAATGCCTTGTCGAGCGATGTTGTTAAAGAACAATACAAAATCATCGAATAGAGGATTTGTTTAACTGAATAAAAAAATCAACGCAAAAGGAACAGCACATGCGGCAATTTATAGGTAAAGTGAATACCAAAGCCATGAAAAATGGTGGTAAAACGAATCTTTAATCAGTGAAAAAACTTCGCAATCTATTTCGGATATATGCTATTGTGATAATTCAAGCAGAAAAAAATCTGCTTGCTGTGGGTTTATCTGCCTCATACCATGTAATAAGTGCGTTTACCAAGAACGCTCGCACGCCAGGCCATCATGAAGAATGGCTGATTATTTAGCTCAATGTGGGATTTTAACTACAACATCCAGGAATTTATTCATGAAAAATTTTACGCTCCGGCCCCTCGCGGCTTTTCTAGTTGCCGCTGGTTATAGCGGTTTTGCGGCTGCCTCCGGTTTTGCCCTGATCGATCAAAGTGCCAGTTCGGCAGGTAATGCGCATTCAGGTAATGCGGCTTTGGCGGAAGATGCCAGTACAACTTACTTTAACCCCGCTGGCCTGGTTTATGTCCGGGGTAGTCAGATTATCAATGGCGCACACGTACTGGTGGTCGATGGGCATTACACCAAGACCACGGCCACCTCCGGTGCTGGCACCCCGCTCACAGGTGGCGACGGTGGCAATCTGGGTGGTCTCGCAGCGCTCCCTAATATTTACTATTCCCGCGAGATCAGCCCTACCATGACCTTCGGGTTTGGCGTGAATGCCCCATTCGGCTTGAAAACCAAGTACCAAAACGATTGGGTAGGCCGCTACCAGGCAACCTTGTCAGCGATCAAGGCGATTAATATCAACCCTAGCCTGGGCTACAAGGTAAATGATTCCCTCTCCATCGGCGGCGGCATCAATTTCCAGTTCTTTGCTGCGGAATTGGTTCATGCGATTGATTTTGGTACAGTCTGCTTTGGCGCTTTGGGTGCATTAGCACCTTCCGTGTGTGCACCAGCAGGCTTGGTGCCACAGGGTAAGGATGGCCAGGTAAAACTCAAGGGCGACAACTGGGGTTATGGCTTTAACTTGGGTGCGATGTATCAACTGAACAAAGACACCCGCTTGGGCGTGGCCTACCGTTCTTCGGTTCATCACAAAATTAACGGTGACGTTAGTTTCTTACTCCCTGCCGGCTTACCCGGCCCAATCGCCTCAGCGCCTAACTTCTCCAATGGCAAAGCCACGGTCACGGTTAAAACACCCGAATTTTTAGAAGTGAGTGTGGTGAGCCAGATCGATCCAAAACTGACCATCATGGGGGATGTTGCCTATACTCGTTGGAGCCGCCTGCAAGAGCTGCGCGTGAACTTTGCCAATGGGGCACCGGCCACGGTCACACCCTATGAATGGAATAACACGATTCGTATTTCAGGTGGCGCGAGCTATCAGCTCGATTCAACCTGGAAATTACGTGGCGGTATAGCCTGGGAAACAGCGGGCGTGCAAGACCGCTTGCGTACATCGGTATTGCCTGACAGTGATCGCATATTTATTGCCTTTGGTGCCAACTATCGTTTCTCGAAAGCCAATTCAATCGATATGGCTTACACCCATGGCTTTATCAAAAACAGTACGATTGACCACGCGGAGCCACCGGTTGGCGGCACGATTGCGGGTAATTATCGTTCCAAAGTGGATATTTTCAGCGTGCAGTTTAATCATAATTTCTAATGATGTTGGCTTAAGCAAGGCAGCGCATCAAGTCAGCGCATCAAGCCAGCGCATACCGGGCTATGAAAATACCCCGGTATGCGCTTGTACCGCCATCCGAACGTGGTTGCTCAACACCAGTTCATGGGCCACCGCAATATCGTCATGGAACCAACGGTCGCCATCAAGACAAGGGGCCAGCTTGGCACGGATGGCGTCATAGGCGCTTTGCGTGCCGCTACCCAGTACAAAACCGGGCAATAAATCAGCGGTCATGCTAATGGCTTGCGCTGCCAACACCATTTCTACGCCCACAATGTATTGCGTATTGCCAATCACCGTGGCCGCTTTGCGTGCGCACCAGGTGGAGTTGGAAACGTGATCCTCACTATTGCCTTTGGCGGGCACACTATCGACGCTACCCGGTGTACACAGGGTGCGGTTTTCCATGACCAGCGAACTCATCGAACACGCTACCACCGGGTAACCGGTATTGACACCCCGCATGCCCGTCATTAAGTTGCGCGGCAAGCCCCAGGACAGGGTGGGGTCGATCAGGCGGGCAATCCGGCGTTCACAAATACTGCCCAAATCGGCAACACTGATGGCCAGTAAATCCATCGCTTGCGCCAGATATTGGCCGTGGAAGTTGCCACCTGAAATAATCTCAAAACCCCCTTCTGGTTTGGCAAAGATGAGTGGGTTGTCTGTTGCCGAGTTGATTTCGGTATTGACGATGGTATCGATATAGTTGAGCGCATCAAACACTGGCCCCAGCACCTGTGGCGCGCAGCGTAATGAATACACGTCTTGAATGCGTGGCGTGTAAGGGATGTCGGTGCGGCGTAATTCTTCCGGTAATTGGCAAGCTCGGGCGGCATGCGAAGTGCGGGTGGAACCGGCCAATAGTTGCCGAATAATACGCGCGGTTTTGACTTGGCCACCATGCGGGCGCGCCAAGTGAATCCGCTCATCAAAGGCGGATGTTTCCGCACGCATGGCTTCCAGCGTCAAGCCCAGGGCAATGCAGGCGTTTTCAGTCAAGGCTCTGGAATCATGCGCGGCCAGCGCGGCTACGGCCAAGGATACGGTGCAGCCATTGATCAAGGCCGAGGCATCTTTGGCATGATATTCAAATTCAACCGGACTAATGCCAGCTTGCGCAATCGCAGCAGGGGCGGGCATACGTTGTCCCTGGTACATGACCTGAGCCTGTGCAAAACCAGCCAGGGCGGCGGCCAAATATGCCAGCGGTGCCAAATCGCCCGATGCCCCGACCGAACCTTTTTGCGGCATGATGGGGTGGATGCCCGCATTTAAAAAGGCCAAGAGCCGATCCACCACTTCAACCCTGGGCGCAGAATAATTACTGGCAAAGGCATTGGCGCGCAATAACATGGTGGCACGGCTGACTTCTTCTGAAAACGGTTCACCCAAACCAGCGGCATGGGCTTTGATCAACTGGGTTTGAAACAAACCAATATGCGCAACCTTGATGCGGGTATCTTTTAATAAACCCACGCCAGTATTAAAGCTATACATCATGGGCGCTTCATCATGCATCCAGGTTGCATCAATATAGGCCCGGCTTTCGGCCAGCGCGGCGCGCGAGCTGGCCGCCAATTCAACGCTCACTGGCCCCGCTGTTTGGCGTGCTACAGCGATAACTTGTTCGGCGCTTAAATTAAAGCCATCAATGACGATAGTGTTGGGTTGGGTATGGGCAGACATAGTACTTCCTGTGGACGATTTTGGGATGCAATAATCTTGCTATTACTGCACGAAATCATTGGGTGGGTGCAGTTTTGGATTGGGTTTGAATTTGATACCAAGCAGCTATTTGTTGCCGTTCAGCTTCCGTCATGTGTGTCAAGTTACCCAAGGGCATGGCCCGATTTTGCACCACTTGCTGATAGATTTTCAGTGCATTTTGCCGAATCTGGGCCGTGTTTTCGAGCAGGATGCCCGCTGGCGGGGCGGCAAAACCGCTAAAACCGGGGCGCTCGGCGTGGCACGTGGTACAACGCTGTTGGATGATGGCGTGCACACGGGCCTCGGCTTGGGCCAGATCAGCCTGGGCCACGCGAGCGGGCGCGGCAGGGGCCAGGGCAATGGCCAAACCCAATAAAATGGCACAACCGACAAGCGGGTAGCCCCATACCGTGCGGCCCTGGTGCCGTAAATTGAAAAAATGCCGAATCAACACGCCCGCCGCCATCAATGCTGCCAGCACCGCATAGCCATGGGGATGGTTATATGTCATCGCATAGTGATTGCTGATCATGATCAGCAAAATCGGCAGGGTGAAGTAATTATTGTGCAAGCTGCGCTGTTTGGCTCTGATTCCGTATTGTGGGTCGGGCGTTTGCCTGGCGCTGAGTGCGTCAACCAATTTGCGC
>JBKJLF010000099.1:0-2504 GCA_046597185.1 Burkholderiaceae bacterium
TGAAAACCCTGGTTTACGGGGGCAGTGTACTCGGTCTTGTTTTAACAGTGGGAACGGCGGGATTTGTTATATCAAATCTGAGTATGGGAACGGTGGCTCAAGTTGCTGAAGTGGGGCCGGGCTTGTACGCTAAATCGATGCAAGTGCCAAAAGGCTGAAGCATTTTATCGGTATCAATGCTGGATAAATTCGGTCGGTAAAGTCGTTCGGGCGGTCGTAAGCTGATCGTTTCAGTTTGTTCTGCGCTTGTTCTGCGCCTGTTGTGATCGATAGCGTGTTGTGGGGAAAACAGAAAATTCGAAAAATTAATGCAATTTTCCAGACACAAAACCTCCATTTGATGGCATACTGTGACAAAGCGCACGGTGGGATAAATCATTTGATTTGTTTTTCTGATGGCTTTTACTTTGCATCGAGATAATTGATGTAAAACTTTACCAAGTTGTAACACAAAAAAACATCGCCACGTGGAAAAATTCTGTAAATTTGTTTCCGTAGAGAAATAATCGTTGATCTATGTTAGTATGCTCATAAGGCTGCTGCCTGGATTGGCGTCACCATTCATCAGAATTTACTTTAATAAAAAGGAAGTTGATATGCAAACTGTAAATATGCAAGTATTAAGCGCACAAGAAATCGAATTGGTTGTTGGTGGGGCTGGTGAAGCCGGGTTCGCGGGGGCGATTGACCCTTCCCGTTCTGGCGTGAATGATGGCTCGAGCAATACTCTGACGCGTGAGCATGGCAAAGCATAATTAGTAAAAAAGAGAAAAAGGGTGACTGTAAAGTCGCGTTTTTTTTTGTCCTCATTTTTATAGGGCCGATGCCCCTGCTGGCAATCAGGCTTTCGTCGTATCGCCAGCCAGTTTTATGGAATTTCGTTATACTTGGCTCCCCACCTTACATATTGCCTTTTTTTATATGGACCAAACAGAATTTTCCGAACAGGATTGGCGGCGTTTTCTCGCCAGCATTGGCGAAAACCCGGATCGCCCTGGCTTACTCGAAACCCCGGCGCGCGTCAATCGGGCGTGGCAGCATTGGGCCTCGGGTTACCAGCAAAATCCAGCCGAGCTATTAAAAGTCTTTGAAGATGGGGCCGAAGCGTATAACGAGTTAATCGTGGTGCGCAATATTCCCGTCTACAGTCATTGCGAACATCATTTGGCACCGTTTTTTGGCAAGGCGACCGTTGGCTATTTACCCAATGGGAAAATTGTGGGCCTCTCCAAGCTCACGCGTTTGGTGGATTGTTTTGCCAAACGGCTGCAGGTGCAAGAGCGCTTAACCAGCCAAATCGCGAACGCTTTAATGGACGCTTTGGAACCTAAGGCTGTGGGCGTGGTGATTACTTGCCGCCATTTATGCATGGAAAGCCGGGGGATTCGCACCACTGGCGAAGAAACCATTACCTCCGCCATGTTGGGTGAGCTGCAGCCCAATTTGGCCTTGCGCACTGAATTTTTAGCACTGGCGCGTGATAAATTGGTTAATAATTAGAAAATCTTGCCAGAAAAACCTTTTCATGATGTGATTTCTCTGGCATCATACTGCGTGCCCGCTTTCTGTTGCATGCTGCACGCCGTATGCTAAATTCTGCAGTCAACACTATTAAAAAATATCGATATCAAAGAGACCCGCCATGAAACTTGCCTCTGCCCTGTTTGCCGTTGCGCTTAGCGCCTGCAGCCTTACGTTTTCTCCCCTCGTTGTGGCTGAAGATGCCGCCCATGCTGGCATTGCCTGGCAGCAAGGCGATGTGGATGCCGCTTTTGCTTTGGCCAAAGCCTCTAACAAGCCTTTATTTTTGTATTGGGGGGCCGTTTGGTGTCCACCGTGCAATCAAGTCAAGGCGACCATTTTCAATCGCAAAGATTTTATCGAACGCTCGCGTTTTTTCGTCCCGGTGTTTATTGACGGCGACAGCCCCAGTGCGCAAAAACTGGGCACGCGTTTCAAAGTGAGCGGCTACCCGACCATGATTTTATTCCAGCCGGACGGCACCGAAGTGACCCGTTTGCCGGGCGAAGTGGACGGCGCACGATATTTGCAAGTGTTGGAAATCGGCATGAATGCCGCGCACTCGGTGGCTGATAGCTTAAAGAGTGCCAGCGCGGGTGAAAAGTTGACGCCTGACGAATGGCGCATTCTCAGCTATTATGCTTGGGATGGTGGCGAGCAGCAATTGGTCGGCAAAGACGAGGTTGCGGCCACCTTGCAAAAGCTGGCCAAGGTGTGCCCGGTGCCCGAGATTGCCTTGCGTTTGCAACTGAAAGCATGGGCTGCGATGAGCGAGCAAAAGCCTGAGCAACGCCCTCAGTTTGATCGTGCTGCGGCCCTTGCGCGCTTGCATGCAGTGTTGGCGGATGTGCGCCAAACCCGTGACAATATGGATGTGCTTACCTATGGTGCCAGCGGCTTGGCCGAATTACTCGCCTCTGGCCCGGAGCAGCAAAAATTAATCGCGGCCTTTGATGCGGCTTTCGTCACGCTGATGAAAGACA
>JBKJLF010000515.1:0-37007 GCA_046597185.1 Burkholderiaceae bacterium
AAATAAATTGGCTTGAGAAGGCATGGTAGGGGCTATTGTTTTTCAAGTGGAAAGAAACGGTCACCAATCAGGCTCACCAGAATCATTAAGGTGAACCAAAAATTGGTGTAATACACGAGCGCAGGGCCAAAGGGCAAATCAATTTTAGTGCTAAATGCGAGTAGGACAGGGCCAAGTATCGCCACCACGGCGATACGCCAAACGGGTGGAAAATTGGGTGTCCCATTCAATTGGCTGGCGGCCAGACAAAGCAACCAGCCCAGCAATAGAACAATGCTATTTTGTAAGATGTAGGCACCCTGCGAGCTGTAATTAAATAATAGTGTGGCGCTGCATAACAAGTAGAGTCCCCGTGCTTTTTCGAGTTGGGCCGGGGTGAGCCAACGGCGGATGGCGTTTGAACCCTGAAATGCCAGGCAAAAACAGGCCAGCAAAAATAAGGCATAGCGGCTGTAGGGCGCGCTAAAATGAAACGATTCGCGCACTGGCATGGCGATAATCAAAGCCAGTGCCAGGGCAAATAGCGAACGGCCAGGCGTCAGGCTGCTACTGAATACGAACACGATCAAGCTTAAACCGAACCAGCTACTGACCGCCTCAATTTGCTGTAGCCAGTTGGGCGCTTGCGGTAATACCGTGGAAAACCCCCATAGCGCAAACCAGGCCAGCGCAAACGAATACACACGCCAGTCAAAACGGTAAATTTCCCTGGGCTTGACGATCAACTCATAATGCAAACGCTGGCCGATAGCGCGTATTCGCTCCGACGGGCGAAAGGTAAAATAAGCGACGCCCGCAAAGCTGGTGGCTTCACCCAGTAGCAAAAGCCAGGGCGCAAACGGGTGATCCAACACCTGGCGCAAGCCAAACGGCCAACTTAACAGCAGCACCCAAAGCGCCGCCAGCGGCAGGCCCAGTGCCAGCGAGCCAAAAAACGTCTGGATGAAATAACGCTTGGCATCACACTTCTTCGCCCAGGTTTTAAGCACTTCTTGATTGATTTTATAGCACACTACCTCCGGCATTTTCCGGGTCAGGATATAAATCCATTCCTGCAATTGGCCGACCATTTTTCTATCCATTAATTGAAACGGCCAATTGGGCATGCGTGGGGCCAGCAATAATTCCAGAGCAGGGATGGTTTTGGCTTTGTCCAGTAAAAACTGCCATTGGTTTTCGGCATGATGGCGCTCCAGCGCAATGCGCGGCGTTTGCGGGTCCATACGCAGTAAATGGGCGATACTTTTTTCCCATTCAAAGTGCATGATGATTTTTGCCGCCAAATCGGGGTCGGCGTGGTCGCTGGCGCAATAGTTTGCGGCGCATAGTTCAAAGGCATCGCGCACATCCAGGTTTAATAAATCATCACTGGCCAGCATGCTGCGCATGCGCTGGATGTCGGGCTGAGTGCCGAACCCTATAAAACGCAACCAAAGGCTGTGGGCCTGTTGTGCGGGTGGAAGTTCTGGCTGCGGTAGTGGCTGGGCGGCTGCTGGTTCCGGTGCGCTCACGGGTGCGGGTTCGGGCACGCTCACGGGTGCAGACTCGGGTGCGCTCACCTGCGTAGGCTGATCCGGGTCGCTGACCTGATGCTGCGCCCAATGGAGCGCATATTCATACGATACGCGTAGGGTTTGAAACTTGCCTGCATCATCTTCCGGGCGGGTGGTTTTCAGTTGTTTGGCATAGGCGCGCTTGATGGCGCGCTGATCCAGCGTGGCTTCAATGCCCAACACTTCCCAGATAGAAACCTCAGCGCTCATTACAGATAACTCTCGTTTTCAATCTGTTGCAAAAGCTGCTGCAATTGAACACGCGCATGGCGTACTTTTTCGGTATCCTGGGTTTCCAATAGAGCTTGGAATTGCGCGATATGGTGCGCCAGAAATGGCCGCACATCACCCAGCGAGGTTTCATACAAACGGTCTGCCTGGGCAATCAGGGCGCGGTTTTCCATTTGGTCACGCGGGTGGATTTTCAGTTCGGCCAGCGCCTGCATGCGCTCGGCAATTTGTTCGGGCGTCATCACGCCGGGGTTTTCGGCAATCACCAATTGGTGGGTGGCCCCGGTTTCCTTGACCGTGGCCTCGGCTTCCAACACACCGCTAATATCATAGGTGAAACGAATATCTACCGATACCTCACCCGCTGGTTTGGGGGGAATCGGAAATTCGATCCGGCCCAGAAACACATTGTCTTTGACCAGGCGCGATTCACCCTGAAAAATCAGCACGTTCAATTCGCTTTGCCCATCGCGCACCGTGGTAATGCTTTCCGTGCGTGAAATCGGCACCGTGGAATTGCGTTCAATAATCGGCAAATAATGGCCCGGATCATACTGGTTGGCCCCAATCTGGCGCGAGATGGCAATGCCCAGGGAATACGGTGCCACATCGGTCATCACCACTTCATCAAGCGCACTGTCGCGCATTTTCAAACCAGCCTGAATCGCGGCACCCAGTGCAATCGCATGGTCCGGGTTCAGGTGCACGCTGGGAAAGCGGCTGAACATGCGCGACACCATTTTGCGCACAATCGGCATGCGGGTGGCCCCACCGGCCAGCACCACGCTATCGAGTTCGGAAGCGCGGATGGTGGCATCGCGCAGCGCGCGCTCCACGGGCGTGCGCAAGCGTTGCAATAGCGGTTCGGCCAGGCGCGTGAATTGCTCTTCGTCGATTTCCCATTGGTAATCGGTCTCGTCAAAGCGCAACTGCATTTGCGCACGAGGTTGATCGGTTAAAGTGCGTTTGGCGCGCTCGGCTTCATCCAGCAAGCGTTGTTGCTCACGCGGTGACAGGGTTTTGCTGCGCAGCAGTAACTTGCCCAAACCGGTTTCGACTAAAAATTGATTCGCCAACAGCGTGACGAAATCTTCCCCGCCCAAGAAATTATCGCCCGCCGAGGCTCGCACTTCCATCACGCCATCAAACAGTTCCAGAATCGACACGTCAAAGGTGCCGCCGCCCAGGTCAAACACTAAAAACTTGCTTTCTTGCTCTTTATCGGCAATCCCGTAGGCCAGCGCGGCGGCGGTCGGTTCATTAAGCAACCGCTCCACCTTAAACCCGGCCAATTGCCCGGCGTGGCGCGTGGCTTTGCGCTGGGCGTCGCTAAAATAGGCGGGTACGGTGATAATCGCTTCGTTGATGGTGCAGCCGAGCAGCGCCTCGGCGTCGGCCTTGAGTGAGCGCAACACCATGGACGATAATTCTTCGGGGCGAAATTCTTGTTTGCCGAGTTTGATTTTCTTTTCACTGCCCATATAGCGTTTGAACAGGGCGGCGCTTAAATCGGGGTGGGTTTGCAAGCGTTCACGCGCGGCTTTGCCCACCAAAATGCTGCCATCATCATCGAAACCCACACACGAAGGCGTGAGTGCTTCGCCCAAAGAATTGGGAATAATATGCGCCTGGCCATCTTTCCAATAGGCGCTAAGGCTATGCGTGGTGCCGAGATCGATGCCGATGATCATGATTAAATATCCGCTTCTGTTTCATTGCCGTGTTCTTCCAACCAAGCGCGGCGCGCTGCCGCTTCGCCTTTGCCCATCAGGCGATTAAAACACAGCGCGGTATCGCGGTTGTCCAAATCGCCCAGGGCCACGGGCAGCAAGCGCCGGGTGTCCGGGTTCATGGTGGTTTCCCACAATTGCTCGGCATTCATTTCACCCAAGCCTTTGAAGCGGGAAATACCCCATGAGCCATCTTTCAAACCTTCTTTCTTTAGATTGTGTTCAATCGCGGCCAATTCGCCTTCATCCAGCGCATACAGCTTTTGAATCGGCTTTTTGCCGCGCGCCGGCGCATCCACCCGAAACAGGGGAGGGCGCGCAATGTGGATATGGCCGGTGGCAATCAATTCTGGAAAGTGTTTGAAAAACAGTGTCAACAATAATACCTGAATATGCGAGCCGTCCACGTCCGCATCGGACAAAATACAAATTTTTCCGTAACGCAGATTGGATAAATCGGGTGAATCGCCCGCTTGGTGCGGGTCTACCCCGATGGCCACCGCGATATCGTGGATTTCATTATTGGCGAACAAGCGGTCGCGCTCGGTTTCCCAGGAATTGAGCACCTTGCCGCGCAGCGGTAAAATCGCCTGAAATTCTTTATCGCGCCCCATTTTGGCCGAGCCGCCCGCCGAATCCCCTTCGACCAGGAAGATTTCATTGCGCCGGATATCGCTCGATTCGCAATCGGTCAGCTTACCCGGCAGCACGGCCACGCCGGAGGATTTTTTCTTTTCGACTTTTTGCAAGCTGCGCAAACGCGCCTGGGCTTGTTTGATGACCAAATCGGCCAGCTTTTTGCCGTATTCCACATGTTGATTGAGCCAGAGTTCCAGCGCCGGTTTGCTGTAGGTGGCCACCAGCCGCACCGCATCGCGCGAATTGAGGCGCTCTTTGATTTGGCCTTGAAATTGCGGGTCCAGCACCTTGGCTGAGAGCACGAAGGAAACGCGGGCAAACACGTCGTCCGGCAATAGTTTGACGCCTTTGGGTAGCAGGGAATGTAATTCGACAAAGCTTTTCACCGCGCCATACAAGCCTTCACGCAGGCCCGATTCATGGGTGCCGCCATTGGGGGTCGGGATCAGGTTGACATACGATTCACGCACCGGTGCGCCGTTTTCGGTCCAGGCCACCACCCAGGCTGCGCCTTCGCCTTCGGCAAAACCGTCGGCATCGCCAGCGGCGAATTGTTCGCCTTCAAACAGCGGAATAATGGCTTCGGCGTGGTCGTTATGGGCCAGCGCTTCGAGCAAATAGCCGCGCAAGCCCTGGTCGTATTGCCAGGTTAGGCTTTCGCTGGTTTTTTCATTGGTCCAAGTGACTTTGACGCCGGGTAGCAACACCGCTTTGGAGCGTAATAGGCGTTGCAGTTCGGTTGATGAAATATTGGGGCTGTCAAAATACTTGGGGTTGGGCCAGGCGGTGACGCGGGTGCCGGATTTTTTGCCTTCGCGTGCGGCCGGGCGCGAGCTTAGGGGTTCGATCACATCGCCATCGGCAAAGCTTAAGGTGTGCACGCCATTGCCGTGCTCGTCCTTGCGCCAGACGGTAATATCCAGCCGTGAAGACAGCGCGTTGGTCACCGAGACGCCCACGCCATGCAAGCCGCCGGAAAACGCATACGCGCCGCCCGAGCCTTTATCAAACTTGCCACCTGCGTGCAGGCGCGTGAACACGATTTCGACGGTGGGCACGCCTTCTTCCGGGTGCAAGCCAACCGGAATGCCGCGCCCGTCATCTTCAACACTGACCGAGCCATCGTTGTGCTGGGTGACGATGATATGTTTGCAATAACCGCCCAGGGCTTCATCGGAAGCATTGTCGATCACTTCCTGAATGATATGCAAAGGGTTTTCGGTGCGGGTGTACATGCCGGGGCGTTGCCGGACGGGTTCCAGGCCCTTGAGTACCCGGATGGATGATTCACTATATTCGCTGGGGGATTTTTTGCTTGCCATGCGTAAATTCTTACTTATATGAAATGTCGGTGGAAGTGCGCATTAGCATTCTAAAGAAATTTGGCGCGAAATTTGGGAATTCCGATGCGGCGATGCGCAAATTTGCTAGGGGGAGTGTTCATATGTTTTAAATATGCATCAATATTTGGGGAATAATTGCTTTGTGGGCGGGTTGGGTAGCAAGACTTGGGGTGAATAAAAAATCGTATAATCCAAATTCACCCCAATGGCACATAAAACAATGCGGTTCAGACCGATGGCGCGGCGAAGCCCAAACACCCTTGCGTGCTTGATCAGCGCAAGGCAATTGCTGTACTTTGCACGGTGAACACCGACATCATTTGCACCAGTTGCTGCGCTCGATTCTTGAGCCCTTCGGCTGCCGCAGTGCTTTGCTCCACCAGCGCGGCATTTTGCTGGGTGGCTTGATCCATCAGGGTTACCGCTTCGGCCACCTGCCCGACACCCGCATTTTGTTCATCGCTGGCAGCGCTGATTTC
Organism: Burkholderiaceae bacterium; assembly: GCA_046597185.1. GTDB lineage: Bacteria > Pseudomonadota > Gammaproteobacteria > Burkholderiales > Burkholderiaceae_D > CAMBDR01. The sequence continues at coordinate 5,976 of JBKJLF010000515.1, forward strand.
GACCATGATGGCGGACACCGTCTTGATTGAGCTGACAATCTCGGCCATGGTCGCGCCCGCCTTGTCAACCAGTGCGCTGCCTTGCTCAACGCGCTCAACGCTGGTACTGATCAAGCCCTTGATCTCCTTGGCTGCGTCAGCACTGCGCTGCGCCAAACTGCGCACCTCCGCTGCCACCACCGCAAAACTGCGCCCCTGCTCACCCGCCCTGGCCGCTTCCACCGCCGCATTGAGTGCCAGAATATTGGTCTGGAACGCGATGCCGTCAATCACACTGATGATGTCGGCGATCCGCTTGGATGAATCATTGATTCCCCTCATCGTGAGCACCACCCTGCTAACGACTTCACCACCATTGACGGCCACCGTGGCGGCATTTTGGGCAAGTTGGTTCGCCTGTTTGGCATTGTCCGTATTCTTCCTGACGGTTGAGCCCAGCTCTTCCATGGAGGCTGCCGTTTCTTCCAGCGAAGACGCTTGTTGCTCGGTGCGCTGGCTCAAGTCATTATTGCCCAGGGCAATTTCGGCACTGGCCGTGGCGACACTCTCGGCACTTTGCCGCACACCGCTGACCACTTTCGCCAGGTTAAGTTGCATTGCCTTCAATGCAGTCAATAGTTTCGCCGTTTCATCCTTGCCCACAATGGCGATCGTTGAGTTCAGGTTGCCATCGGCCACGGCCTGCGCCAGCGTTACTGCCTGTTGCAGTGGATTGGTAATGGAACGTGTGTTCCAGATCCCAAGCAAAATTGCCAGTACCAATGCCCCAAGGCTGCCGCCCAGTATGGTATTGCGATTGAGTGAACGGTAACCATCCGCCGCTTCGGTACGTATGGCCAGCAAATCGCGCTCGGCACCCTCGAAGTCGCGCTCCAATGCACGAAAGCCATCCATTGCCGCCTTATCGCGCCCCAGCCCAAAACTGGTAACCATTTCGTCCATTGTTTTGCTTCCTGCCACGACGGCCTTGCGAAACTCGATCATGGAGAGTGCCACCGTTTTAAATTCCAGATGCCGCGCTTTCATGTCATCCAGGCGCTTTTGTTGGGTGGGGTTGTCGGCTGTCAGTTGTCGGGCTTCATTCCAGTGCTTGTCAAACTCGGCCAATCCACCAGTAAAGGGCTCCAGAAACCGCTCTTGGCCTGCAACAATAAACCCACGTGCACCCGTTTCCATGTTCACCATCGCCGCCAGCATGGATGTGCCTCTGTCAAGCACCAGGTAGGTGTGGATATTCATTTTTTCGGCATCCTGAAGTTTGCCTGCGGTAAATAACGCAGCCCAGCCCACACACAAAAAAATGATGATAACGGCTGCAAAAGCCAAGCCGAGCCGACGGCCAATTGAAAAATCTGCTAAGTTCATGTCGTTCTCCGGAATTAATGGGTTACTGTGGCAATCAGTCCCATTTCGGGACTGGTCATGAGATTTTCGATATCAACAAGGATCAACATACGATCATTAATCGAACCAATCGCCAGTAGATAATCGCTTGCAATGGCCGAGTTGAACGCTGGCATTGGCCGTAATTGCTCCGGTAAAAGCGTAATAACATCTGAGACTGCATCAACCACCATGCCGACCACCCGCTTGGCGACATTGAGGACAATGACCACGGTGAAGCAGTCATAGGTGGCAGAGTCGAGCTGGAATTTTACACGCATATCGATAACAGGGACGATCACGCCGCGTAAGTTGACCACCCCCTTCAAAAACGCGGGGGTGTTGGCGATCCGTGTCGGTTCCTCATAGGAACGTATCTCCTGCACGTGCAAGATGTCGATGCCATACTCCTCTGTGCCAAGTTTGAAAGCAAGAAATTCGCGAATGGCGGTAGCGCATTCTGCAGAGTCGGGTGTGAAATTTGAAGATGAAGCAACATTTTTAACTTCAATGATGGTATTGCTTTGTACGTTCATGGCTAAATCCCATATATAGGTGTTGACAATAAAAACCGATGGTTATGTCTTTGCGGTCGCTGATAAAGACGCATCAACAAAATTATATTTAAATAATCAATGTTTAAAATTAAAATGTATTAAAAATGACATTTAAAATGGAATAATTACAATAAAAATAAATGGGTTATGCAAATAAATAAAATGTCTATTCAGCCCCTATGAGGAGCATTAAAAAATGCTACGAAAATTGGCAATTTGGGGCAAATGGATACCATTTCCACCCAACTGAAGCCACTGATTTTGCCGCGTTTTGATGCCTTCTCATAGGGGCTGAATAGTTACTAAATAAAAGCCATTTTGCCCCCACAACATCAGTGTCGTTCTTCAAGAAATGGTCGTCAAGTAGATTAGGTGCTAAGCTTAATTATTTTTTTACACTATTTATATTCATAAAATAATATTGAAACATTGTATTTGATTTTTTGATGTTTAGGGTTAATAAAAATTTAAGTTTAAATTCAATTCTGGCTTGCACAAATCAGGGAGATCCCCATTTTTTTTTAAAAAACTTGTTGGTTCTGATACACAAAAACGCAGAACCGCACTTTGACAGGCGAGTCTGCCTTGTTTGTCGCTCAATAGGTCAATGAAGCGGTTGGTGGAGGGAGCCAGTGCTGCCATGCCAGCGCGAAAATAGCCTCATGCAACAGTCAGCGTAGGTATCATCCAGCCAAGTAATGGGGCAGCCAGTTTATGGCCGATAGCAATGATGCCACCAAGGCTAGTCAATCAAACGTCACACGCCTTGGTTGCAAGGATCGGCACTTATCCCGTTTCTAACGCTACCTGATTTGTGTCATACTCTTGCTCAAAACCAACCGAAGAAGGCGACGGAAGCCTTACCTGGCCAAACGGGCGTGCGGAAGATGCCGTGGTGTTTTTCCGCCAGGCGCTGGAATCGCGTAGTTTTATCTTGTAAACGTCGCCCATGTCCGTCCCATGCAATCGGGCAGACGGCACATGCGGTTCGATCATGCGCTTTCCCAACCGTTTTTTAAATTGCTCGCGTATAGTGGCGTCCAACTTTTTCCACTCTTTCATTGCCTCAGGATTAATTTCAAGCTTATAATTCATCAAGCACTACCTTGACCGTTTCGCCGCCGCGTCGTTCCCTGACAAGTTCTGCGAGATCAATGTCTTCCAATCTCTCCATCATTGCTTCATACAGTTTCGCTGGCACAAGGTAGGCGCACGCACGGTTGTGGTTAAGAATCGCAATGGGCGCATCACCCGCTTCATCGATAATTGCACCGGGATTGCGGGGGAAAGTCCGTAATGCTGACAGTCGCAGTTGCAAAAATCGATTTGATAAGCGTGTTATCCATGATTTAAATAAAAATACAAAAAAGATTAAAATTAGTGAATGGAAAATACAAACTGCAAACTTTACATCGCTGCTTTCATGGAAATAAATGAAATGCCGATTTTTATTTTGGCCCTTCCCAAAAAAATGCGTTGTGAACTTGCACCCTCGCATGCATTGTGATTGTTCGCCTTTTAAACAGAATGTGTCCCGAACCACGCGGTAAATTGTATACTATTTCATGTATTTTTATGTGCTGTTTTCTGTGTTTTTTCTGTAATCCGATTTTGCACGGTTGACGCGTTGGTGTTCAGGTAACGTGCAAACACGGGTTGGCTGACATGGTTTTCTTCACGCAGACGCTTGATTTGTTGCGGATCAAGTTTGGCTGGCGTACTCAGACAGGATTGATCGAACTCGCGCATGGTCGCCATGTTGAACGCGCCGACTTTCAACAACGCGTCTGCCGAGGAATGAATCGCCTCGAAGGCGTCGGACTTAAATTTTTGCTTGTTTGCCATGGCAAATCTCCACAAATTGTTCAGCTTGAATGAGTTGATTGAGCTGTACGCCAGTCAAGCCTGCTGGGGTAGGCATGGCGAAAGGCTAGCACGTGGTGCTAGCTTTTGCAAATTTCTTAAAAAGTGCGGGCCACCCAAGAAAATCCAAAGCGGAAAAAACCGCAAATAAACATGGGTGTCCTGTCACTGTCCTGTCGCTTTGTGAGCGGTTAGGGTAGCAAAATCTGCGGTGAATAGAAAATCGTATAATCCGAATACGAGTTTGACCGAGTCAGCAACCGCAGGAAAAAGACCGAGACCACCAGCGCGGGCACGGAAATAACCGTCTACAGTTATGACAGCAATGATCGTTTGATTCTGGAGACGAAAACCAGCAGCAACATCGCCATTTCCCCGGTTATTACGCTTTACACCTGGGACAACAACGGCAATATGACGAGTAAAGCCATCGGTAGCCTGGTTACCTACTACGCCTGGAACAGCGATAATTGGCTCATTGCGGTAAAACAGGGCACAACTGAGGCGACTGCGGTAACCATCGCAAAATATTGGTACGATGTGAAAGGCAATCGCGTGATGAAGGTAGAGCCGGGGCAAGGTGGGCTGACAGCTCAGGTAACCAGTTACCTGATCGACTCCACATTCCCTTACGCCCAGGTGGTGCAAGAAACGAGCACGCAAGGCCTGACAACGGTATCGACGCGGTATGTTTGGGGGAACCGTGCGCGTTGGTATGCGCCAAACGTCGGGCGATTTGTTTCAATGGATACATTTAAAGGCCAAGCATCAATACCATCCACCTTAAATAAATACCTCTATGCAAGTTCTGACCCTGTCAATTCTACAGACCCAAGTGGCCTGTTTACGCTCACGCAACTCAATACTACGATTGCAATATCTTCGACTCTATTGTTAATATCGCAACCAAGCTTTCAACATCAACTGAGTACAATCGCGTCAACATTAATCCGCGCAATGGGTTCAAGGGCAGTTCAGGCAGAATCCCCGATATTTACTGAAAACGCTCTGAAGAAATCCCGTGAAAAATTGGAGGCGGATGTCACTGCATTGGCAGCGCGAAAAGGGAAAAGGAACGTACTCTTTCACTATACAAGTGAAGTAGCGGTAACCTTAATTTTTGCAGACCAATGCATTACAGCATCGGCGGGTTACAATCACCCGGACGGCATATACCGCCGCTCGGGCGCATATGCAACGCCATTACCGCCATGGTTCCCAAATGGCACCATCAAAGACTTGCGCGCGCTTTTGTATGCGAAGGGTGGTTCAAGGGATCTATCGGCTTTTGTCGCAATAGCAGGAGATAATGGTTGGGGGCCTGCGACTGGTGGTAACAAGCCAAGCTTGGAATATGTGAAGCCAGGCTACCCCGGGTCTTGCGTCCCTGTAGACGCATTTATTATCGGACCAAATATGTGGGGCGATCCACCAACTAACTAGCCTTTATTTACAAATATGTTTTTTAAAATGGTGTTAAAAAATGAATCCAAAAGAAGCGGCAAAATTATTGGCGAAAGTGCCATACCTCATTATGAAGGGGCCACTCCCACCCCTACGAGTAGTGAATAGTATCGCTTTACGGGGTGGGTATGACGCAGGCATGGGGGGGGCGTTAAAATGGAAATCTTTTGAATTAACAGAAACGGATTATGCCGTTGTAGTCGCTCAACTTAAATTGCGCATTCAAGGTTTGGTTGAGGTTGATGTTCCACCGGAAGTGGAGACATTTCAAGATTGGGCTGATTGGAAGTTGGTTCGGAAAGTAGGTGCAAAAGGCGCTGAGCTAGCCATGATTTTAAAGAAGAAAAATGAATTAAATCGGCAATTAACTACCCTTCATAGTAGCGGCAAGGATGATGAAGTTGAGGCTATTCAAATACAGTTGATTGAAATAGCTACAGAAATGAGTGAAATTGTATTGAACTCAAGGGGGAAATAGTGTGGTGGGTGTTGGTAAGTGTCCCCGTGTAATCAATTTGAGAAGTGAACCCACCCACCGTCAGTCCCGCACGCTTTTGGCGAGAATCCAGTTCTGTGCAAATTGCAGTCGCATGTACTCCGCGCTGGCACTGGATTCCCGCCCCCGACTAAAGCATTCGAGGGCAGGCTCTGCGCGGGAATGACTGGGCGGCAATCCGAGTACGATGGTTAGCAGTAAAATTGATTGTAACGTAGCACTTAGTACTCATTTTTCAACAAGGCCGCGCTTGGGCGCGGCAGCTTTCTGGCTAGTGCTGCCGCAGGCACTGCGGCCCGTGGCACGCAAAATCAAACCCTACCGTGGCGATTTATTCCAGCGGCACCGTTGGCAAGCGCACCGAAATCGTGGTGGTTTGCTGCTCATCCGAGGTTTGCATGCTGATATCTCCCCCCTGGGTTTGCGCAATCAGGCGGGCCGAGAAGGTGCCCAAACCGGTGCCGCCGGATTTGCCGGCGGTGCTGAACTTTTCAAAGAACTGCTGCCGAATTTCGCGCGGCACCACGCCGCCATTGCTCATGCGCAAATTGACCCAGTCCGGCTCGCGCACTAATTTAACCCGGATCACGCTATCGGCGGGCGCGGCTTCCATCGCGTTTTTATATAAATTGCTTAACATCGAATAGCACAGCAACTCATCGCCTAGCACCCGCACACTGGCTGCCGCACTCGCCGCCGCATTGTCCGCCGCACTGTCCGCAGCATTGTCCGCCGCACCGTCCGCCCCATCGGCATTCCGGGGCTGGGTCATCTCGACGGTGAGGCTGCGCGAGGCCATTTCGTGCGCTTTTTCCTTGATGATGCGTGCCATTAATTGATATAAATCGACAATATTGGGGCTAAACTCATAGCTGCCCTGTTCCATTTTGTACAAATCCAGCGACAGGTTAACCATGTTTAAAACCCGGTAAGCCGATTGCTCGATATGGCCGATCATTTCTTTATGCTCTTCCGCCAGCGCGCTTTCACCCAGCAAAATGGACGCAAAGCCGATGATGCCGGCCAACGGACTTTTCAAATCATGCTGCGACATGCGCTCAACCTCGTCGCGCAGGCGCAGATTGTCTTCCAGTATCGTATTTTGTGCCAGCAAACTGCTGCGGCTTTGCTCCAGTTCAATAAAAGACTGGCGCAAGCGCAATTGGGTATCGATGCGCGCCATTAAAATGGGCGGGTCGGCCGGTTTGGTAATAAAATCCACCGCACCCACCGCAAAACCCTTGGCCAAATCCACCGATTCAGTCATCGTGGATAAAAAAATCACCGGAATCGCCGCCGTGGCCGGATTGGCCTTGATGCGCCGACAGACTTCAAAACCGTCCATATCCGGCATCATCACATCCAATAAAATCAAATCAGGGATGTTACCCGTCTGGATAATTTTTAAGGCCCGCTCACCACTATTGGCCGCCCGCATGGTATAGGCATCCCCCAACAGCGCAACCAAAATGTCCAAATTGTCAGGTATATCATCCACTACCAGCACGGTTGCCTTGTGCGTGCCAGCGTTGGCATCCGCCTTGGCGGTCGCGCCCTGATTCGATAGAGCCAGCCGGGCTTGCAGCAAAGCCTCATAGCCTGCACCCTTGTTGTCACCCAGCAATAAGGCGGGAACCGGACGGAGAGGGGCTGCGGTGGCTGAGGTGGCTGAGGTGGCCGGGGCGGGGTGCGGGTGGGCCATGATTTTTTTTATCTGGCTTTCCAGTGCGCTGATATTAAACGGCTTGATCAGGTAACCGGAGACGCCCGCCTCAATCGCCGTGCGTACCTGGTAGCGGTCGTTTTCGGAAGTCATCATTAACACTGGCAAATTGGCATAACTGGTGCTGGTGCGAATTTTATCCAGCAAGGCCAGGCCGTTCATGAGCGGCATATTCCAGTCTGTGATGACAACTTCAATTTTTTTATTTTGCATGATATGCCAAGCCTCAGCCCCATTCATGGCGCTGATGACATTTTTGATGCCGATTTGATGCAACATATTGACGAGGATGCGCCGCATGCCATCCATGTCATCGACCACCAAAAAAACGACGCCGTCATGCATTTATTGCTCCCAACGCTGCCAATGCTGCCATCGCTCAATTAATCAATTAATCAATCACATACTCAGTTGGCTCTTGCCGCACCACCTTGTTCTTTCCATGCCTGAAAATCGACACCGCCCGGTACACAATGCGCCGCCCCCGATTCACCCCACCCAAAGGCCGATGTTCCGGCAAGGCATGCCAGGGGATGAACGACAGGTTTTCACCATATTCATTGCGCGCAGCAGTATCAAATTGCTGGGCCGGGATTTTGATGGTGGCTACCTTGCGAAAGGGCGATTCACTTTCCTTCCACAAGGCACCCGCATCTTCAATCGGCATTTTGTCGGCATCGGTTTGAAATTGCACGAAAAAATCAAAGGTCGCACCACCCTGGTTCAATTGCCTGACCATGGCTTCGCGCAATAAATTATCGCCCGCATCCGGTGGAATTTTATCCACTTGCGCCATCACCGGCATGGTGCAATATTTGACCGCACGGCCAGCGCCAAACAGATACGGCGTGGTACTCCAATAGCGCAGTTGCAGCGGATTGGCCGCTTTCTTCATCGCGCTGGTGAGGTTGTAAGTGGCGCGCCAATGGGTAGCAAAAAACCAGAGCATGGTAAAAAAATTGCCCATCAGTGCTTTCACCAGTTGCAAAAATTCTTTAATGTCCGCCGTCACCAAAACCGGCGCACTGATCAATAAAAAATCGTGCGTGGTAGCGTGTTTGTCTTCATCCAGTATTTTTTCGCCCGGCACCCCCATCAGCTTGATGGCCATACCCCGGATATCACCCTCGGTATCGGATTGGGCCTTTTCGTTTTGATTGGAAAATCGTATCCAGGCTGGCCAGGACTTGGCCTCCTTAAATAAACCAAGCGCCAACTCCGGCGGTAAATTCGGTTCGATACAAAATTCAGCCTTGACCAAACCATGCATTTTGGGATGCGCATCGCGCCGCATGATGCCGCTTGGGTAGTTCTCGGTTATCTTGGCAATCAGGCGCTGCGCCAATTCTTCCGAATCGGCCTGCTCATTGGGTGGTGGATATTCTTCTGCAATTTTTTTTGTACTGGCCATGGTCATTGATTTTAAAAAAGCTAGCGCTGTAACGACGCTTTAATGGTGGCTTGACGCCGCCTTTCCAACGCGTGTACCAGCAAGCTGCGTATTTCGTTTAGCAGGGTAAGTTCTTGTTCTTTTAGTAAAATCGTCGGCGCTTGTTTGCCCCAGTCGCCATAAATAAACGCCGTGGGATGGCGGTTCAGCGTCAAGGGCAAAATCACAAAACTTTCGACCGGGGCCAGGGTGCTTTGGAACCAATGGGGTAATTTTTGCGCAAAATCGGGGTTTTTGGCATTTTCAATGAAAATGAGTTTGTCGTTGGAGAGCGCAGTTTTAAATACATCCGGATGATAGATGTCGTCAAACAGCAAACTGGGCAGTAAGGCTTGTACGCCCGCACCAAAACACATTTTGGCTGAATATTGCGCTTCTTTGTGCTGATGCAAAAACGCAATCGCACGGCGTAAATCCAGACCCTGGTAGATGGTTTCCAGCGCCATGGCAATCATTTGGCTGGGCGTGGCGGAACTGACGGCATCGCGCATATCGGAAACGCCATCGGCTAAAATCTTCAACAGGGCAGGGCGCGGGTCCACATTGGCGCTAACCGTGCTGCGTTTTTCGGTTCTGGCCCGTTTGGCCTGGTGTACTGCCGTCAAATCCGAACTGGACGCCTGTTTGGCCCCTTCCACCGCACCCATCACCGCTTCCGAACTCACACCTAACATGCCGGCATAATTTGCGGCCAATTCGGCGATTTGGGCATTGCCCGCCTCCTCGTCGTCGCACATGGCGTCGGCACAGGCGCTGGACATGGTGGAGAGGGCCGATAACCATTTGCTCCCGGTTAAGGGTTCGCTACTTGGCGGGGTATGTTGCATACTCTCCAGCAAGCCTTTGGGCAAACCCCAACGGCCTGCGGTGGCGCGGCCAATTTCTTCCAGGCTCAATCCCAAAACCTGGATGGTTGCCTCGTCTTCAGTTTGCGCATTGACTTCGCGCTGCTTACATTCCAAAACCAAATTCCAGCGCTCGGGCAAGTAAAACACCACCATCATGCGCCCCAGCGTATGCAACATCGAGCATACCACCGCTTCTTCGGCATCGCGATAATTGGCCGAGGCGGCCACCTGACGCGCCACATGGCCGGCCAGCACGGCTTTTTCCATTTCCAGGTAGGCATTGGCAGAATCGGGCGAGGCGGCGGATAACTCATCAATCAACTTTAAACCCAATGCCAAATGGCCAATGGTTTCAGTGCCCAGCACAATCACCGCCTTCGATACTGTGCCGATGGATTGGCCAAACGCCGCATACATCGCACTATTAGCGAGGCGTAATACTTTTTGGGTCAGGGCCGGGTCGGACAAGACGGTTTGGGTCATATTGAAGCCTTGATCGTCTTCCCCCCGCATCGCGCCCAAAATGGCGGTGATGGCGTGAGTAAAACCGGGCAAATCACCTTGTTGTTTAACGCGATCCCATAACAGACCGAGCGTTTTTTCAGGGCTGATTGCTTCCAGACTACTCATTTGACCCCCGGACGAATAATCGATGTGAGAATTGCAGCATAGGTTTTTTCTTTCAAAGCTTCCATGGCAACATGCGGTGGCATGGGTTTGCCGGTCAGGTAACCCTGGATATAACGGCAACCACGCTCGACCAAATATTCCATTTGATGTTCGGTTTCAACCCCTTCGGCCACCACCGATAAATCCAGATGTTTTGCCAAATCCAGCACGGCATTACAAATGGCCGCATCTTTTTGTGAATCGGGTAAGTCTTTAATAAACGCGCGATCCACTTTTAATACCGAAATCGGAAAGCGCTTTAAATAAGCCAGCGACGAATAACCGGTGCCAAAATCGTCAATTGCGATGCGGGCATTACGTGCCGTCATTTTGCTCAATACACTTTCGGCTTGAATCGGGTCAATCATGAGGGTGCCTTCGGTAATTTCCAACAATAATTGATCGCCATTTAAACCGGAAAATGCCAGCGCATCATCCAATACATCCAAAAATTGGTCATTGCGAAACTGGCGCGGGCTGACATTGACTGAAATATACAGCCGTCGCTTGCACACGTCTTCAAAACTTTTTAATTGCACACAGGCCGATTTTAAAGCCCATGCGCCCAATAAATTGATTAAACCATTACTTTCGGCCAGTGGAATGAAATGCACGGGTGGCACCATGCCCAAACTGGGATGCATCCAGCGCATCAGGGTTTCAAAACCCTGAATCTGGCGCGAACGCGCATCGACAATAGGTTGATAATACAATAAAAATTCACCTTCGCGCACGGCGTGGAACATGGCCGCTTCCAAGGTGATATCGTGTTCCGGCGGAGCAATTTGTTGTGGGCTATAAACCACACAGCGTGCTTTACCGGTCTCTTTGGCTCGGTACATGGCGGTATCGGCATGGGCCAACAGTTTGATTTCATCATCGCCATGCTCCGGGTAAATCGCCACGCCCACCGAGGCCCCCACGTAAATGGTTTGGCCATCAACTTCAAAGGGCGATTGCAAGGTGGCGATTAAACGGTTGCTGACGATTTTAATTTCCGCTTGCGTGACGGTGCCGGGCAGGATGGCGACAAATTCATCGCCGCCCACGCGCGCCAGGGTGTCGCTGTCACGCAAGGCTTTGACCAGACGTGAGGTGGCCATGCGCAGCAAGGCATCACCGACCGGATGGCCTAATACGTCGTTGACTTTTTTAAATCCGTCCAGGTCCAGCATGGCGACCGAAAAACCTTGCCCGGTGCGGCGCGAACGCGCAATCGTCATGCGCAAACGGTCGGATAAGAGTAAGCGGTTGGGTAATTCGGTGAGTGAATCGTGGGTCGCCATATGGCGCAATTGTTCTTCTGTTACCCGATGCGCAGAAATATCGCGCCCAATGGCAATGAATTCGGTGGCGTGATGGCGGCTTTGATAAGTCGAGATTTGAATTTCAAGCCAGAGCGGGGCGGAATCGGTTTTGATACGCACTTCAGCCCGGCTGGGTTTTTGCTGTTGTTGCACTTGCTTGAAGGCGACTTCAAACGCGGGCCGATCCGGTTCCAGCAAGAGATTGAAAAATGGGATGCCGTATAAGTCATTGGTGGTGCCAATTAACTGGCGCGTGCGGCGGCTGCTATACAAAATGTCGGCAGCGTGGTTAAAGCGTAGCACGACATCGCCCGCTGCTTCCAGCAGGCTTTCCAGTTCAAGATGGGCATCTGATGCAGGATTCATCGGGCAAACCTAAAATTTTGCGACATTAAGTGGTGTTGGCAAGTTCTATGCAAACAGGTCGTCGTGAAATTGAATCTGATTCTGAAATGAAATGTATCACCAAAACCTGCTTCAACGCAGGAAAATATCGCTTTATCGGAGCGCGTGTTGCAGATTTTGGTGTTGCGTTGCGCAAAAAGTCTGGCTTGTTTCTTTTTGTTGATTTTATGGTACTTCTTATTGGTGTTTGATTAGACCAGCTTTGGTATCGAAAAGCGCGTACCATAACGGCTTTGTAAGGCTTGGGCGCGTTCGGTAAATGCGGCATGGCCGACGTGTTCAATAAATTGGCGCGCGCCGCCGGTCCAGGGTGGGAAGCCAAAGCCAAAAATCGAGCCGATATTGGCATCGCGTGCCGATTCCAGCACCCCTTCATTCAGGCAGCGCAGGGTTTCAATGGCTTGAATGTAAAGCAAGCGGTCGCACACATCCTGAAACGGCACTTCGACCCGGGTTTCATCCGCTTTGCCAAACAATTCAAGTAATCCGGGCCAGAGTTGTTTTTTGGCACCCGCCGGATAGTCATAAAACCCGGCCCCCGCCGCCTTACCTGCACGTTGGCATTGGTTGAGCAGGGTATCGAGCACGCCGACGGCCGAATGCGTTTGATAGGGAACGCCCGCCGCCGCCAAATCATGCGCGGTTTGTTGGTGTACGGCCCAGGCCAGACTGAGGCTCACTTCATCCTGTACCGCCAATGGCCCGACTGGCATGCTAACTGCCAGCGCGGCATTTTCAATCACGGCGGCGGGCACGCCTTCTTGCAACAGGGCCATGCCTTCATTGACGAAACAGCCAAACACGCGGCTGGTGAAAAAGCCGCGCGAGTCGTTGACCACAATCGGGTATTTACCCAACTGCAAAACATAGTCATAAGCACGCGCCAGGCTTTGCGGTGAGGTTTGCTTGCCTTTGATAATTTCCACCAGCTTCATTTTATCGACCGGCGAAAAAAAGTGTAAGCCGATAAAGCGCGCCGGGTCGGGAAAGGCCTCGGCCAGACCACTGATGGGCAAGGTGGAGGTATTGCTGGTCATTAAACTATCGGGGCCAAGATGGGGCACCAGCGCTTGCGTGACTTCGGCTTTGAGGGCGCGTTTTTCAAATACCGCTTCAATCACCAGCTCGCACCCGGCAAAGTTGGCAAAATCAGCGCTGGGTTGGATCAAATCCAGCGTGGCTTGCGCTTGTTCGGCACTGGTTTTGCCGCGTTGCTGGCGTTTTTGCAGCAGTTTGGCGCTATAGGCTTTGCCGTTTTCGGCTTTTTCCAAACTCACATCGTGCAGCACGCAGTGGATGCCTCGGCTGGCATTGGCCCAGGTAATGCCAGCACCCATCATGCCAGCGCCCACCACGCCCACCTGCTTGACTTTGGTTTTGGCAAATTCCGCCGGGCGACTTTTGCCGCTTTGCATTTCTTGCATCTGAAAAAAGAAGGTAGTGATCATGTTTTTGGCTACCTGGCCCGTTGCCAATTCGGTGAAGTAGCGGCTTTCGATCAGCAAGGCGGTATCGATATCGACTTGCACGCCTTCCACCATGGTACTCAAAATGGCTTCCGGGGCCGGGTAATTGCCACGGGTTTTTTCGCGCAGCATGGCCGGGGCCACCATCGCCATTTGCATAATCTTGGGAGAAAACATATCGCCGCCGGGAAGGCGAAAGCCGGGTTTGTCCCAGGCTTGCTGCGGGGCCGGGTTGGCGGCAATAAAGGCGCGTGCTTGCGCTTGCATCTCGTCCATGTCGCTTACAATGGCGTGGATGAAGCCATGTTGCAGCGCTTGCTGTGCCGTCATGCGCTCGCCTTCCATCAAAAACGGCATGGCCGCTTGCAGGCCCAGCATGCGCACGGTGCGGATGACGCCGCCAGCACCGGGCAACAGGCCCAGTGTGACTTCAGGAAAGCCCAATTCCAGCTTCGGCGTATCCAGCGCAATGCGGTGGTGGCAGGCGAGGGTGAGTTCCAGACCACCACCGAGCGCGCTGCCGTGGATTAGCGCCACCACTGGTTTGCCCAGCAATTCCAGGCGGCGCATGGCGCGGTGGTTGGCTTCGAGCATGGCGCGGCAAGCCGCTGCGTCCTTGGGTTGAATGGCCAATAATTCGTTTAAATCGCCACCGGCAAAAAAGGTGGATTTGTTTGATGTGAGTAACACCCCGGTAATCGATGCTTTTTCCTGTTCCAGCCGCGTCACAATCGCGGCAAAGGCTTGTTGGAAGGCTTGATTCATGGTGTTGACGGCTTGACCCGGCATGTCGATGCAGAGTGTGACGATGCCAGCGTCATCGATTTGGTAATTGATCATGGTGTCCTCAAATAAAGGCTTGAATTTTTTGTGGATTGACTTAAAGCCGCTCAATAATGGTGGCAATGCCCATGCCGCCACCGACGCACAGGGTAATCAAGCCCCGGCGCAGATTGCGTTGTTCCAGCGCATCGATCAAATTGCCCAGCAACATACAACCGGTTGCGCCCAGCGGGTGGCCCAGTGCAATCGAACCGCCATACACATTCACTTTGTCTGCGGGAACCTGCAAATCCTTCATAAACTTCATCACCACGGCAGAAAACGCTTCGTTGACTTCAAATAAATCGATATCGTGGATGCTTAAATTGGCTTTTTGCAAGGCCTTCAAGGTGGCAGGGCCGGGGCCGGTCAGCATAATGGTGGGGTCGGTGCCTGTGACGGCGCAAGAGACGATGCGTGCGCGTGGCGTTAAGCCCATGCGCTGGCCCGCTGCCTGCGAGCCGATCAGGGTGAGGGCGGCACCATCGACAATGCCGGACGAATTGCCCGCCGTATGCACATGGTTGATACGTTCCACCTGCGGGTATTTGCCAATGGCGATGGCATCAAAACCCATTTGCCCTGGCATTTCAAACGAGGCTTTTAAAGCGCCCAAGCCTTCGAGCGTGGTATTGGCTTTGATAAATTCATCTTGCGCCAGCACGATCAAGCCATTTTGGTCATGTACCGGGCATATTGATTTGAAATGACCGGCGGCGCGCGCGGCTGCGGCTTTTTGCTGTGAGTGCAGGGCAAAGGCATCCACATCATGGCGGCTAAAGCCTTCCAGCGTGGCAATCAAATCCGCCCCAATGCCTTGTGGCACAAACGAGGTGGCCATACTGGTGCGTGGGTCGGCGGCCCAGGCACCGCCATCCATGCCCATCGGCACGCGTGACATCGATTCCACGCCACCCGCCACCACCATGTCTTCCCAGCCGGAACGTACTTTTTGCGCCGCCAGATTAACCGCTTCCAGCCCGGAGGCGCAAAAGCGATTCAGTTGCACGCCCGCTACTTGCCAATCCCAGTTGGCGGCCAGCGCGGCGGTTTTGGCGATACAACTGCCCTGATCACCGACCGGGGTGACGCAGCCGATGACCACATCGTCGATCAGGGCAGTATCCAGATCATGCCGATGTTGCAATTCGCGCATCAAACCGCTGAGCAGGTCGATGGGTTTAATGCTATGCAGTGAACCATCTTTTTTGCCCTTGCCGCGCGGGGTGCGGATGGCGTCATAGATAAATGCTTCGGTCATACAGCTCTCCTTAAGTGAATACAGGCATAATACGTAGCGGCGCACTACAAAGCAAGTACAAAGCAAGTACAAAGCAAGTACAAAGCAAGTGCTTGACTGGTAAATTCCAGACATTGCGCTAAAACTGCGCAAATTTGTGCAAAAATGCACAACGCCGCTTAACTTTTTCTGTCAGGTGAACCATGTCGGACACGTCAGTGATCAACCCTTTTCAAACCCATCAGGTACGCAATCAATCGCAGCCATTTGGCGCGGTGAATTTGTTTGCGGTGGATATCGTCCTGCAAGCGGCCTTGCAACGCGAGAGTGGTGCCGACGCGGCTGGACAGGCGCAGCAAGCGGTGCAATGCCATGTGCTGGGGCAAAGCATTGCCGATGCTGCGGCGCAAGATTGGCCGCGTCTGGCCAATGTGTATTCACCGCGCTTGCAAAGCTACAACACCCGTGGCCAACGCAACGCGATTGTGGTCCAGCGCTTGAAGGATAAACTGGGCAATCGCGCCAATGCGTCTTCGGAAGTGGCATTTCAGGGCGCGCAGGCCTGGATGTTGGGGCCACCGGGCAAAGGGCCATTGCCAGCATTATGGAAATGGGCGGTGGCGGCCAATTTTGGCTGTTTGCCGGACGGGGTGGATGCCGCAGCGATTTTGCGGCGCGCCTTGCCGGACTGATTTGCAGGCCCGTGCGCGCCTGATTTGATAGGGAACCATTATGCCCAAACTGTTACGATTTACCGTATTTTCGGTGCGCGATTTACTCATTAGCTCGGGGCCAGCCTTACTCTTGATCGGCTTGGCGGTGCTCTTGATTTATTATTGGGCCGACCCGAATCCGCCCAAACGCGTTACCCTGGCCACCGGGCAAGAGAATGGCGCTTACGATAAATTTGGCAAGCAATATCAAGCATCCCTGAAAAAGCAGCATATTCAATTGACGTTAAAGCCGTCCAAAGGGTCGCAAGAGAATTTGCAGAGTCTGCATCATCGTTTAAGCGGGGTCGATTTAGCCTTTGTGCAGAGCGGATCGACCGACGAAGAAGCGGCGCAGCGCCAAGGTTTGGTGTCGCTGGGTAGTTTATTCAAAGAACCGGTCTGGATTTTTTACAAAGCGCCGCACGCCATCACCGACCTCAAGCAATTTCGTGCTATGAAGATGAATATTGGGCAAGAGGGCACGGGTGTGCCGCGTTTATTGCGGCAGTTATTGGGTTTGAACGGGGTGGAGCCGAAAGAAATCAATCTGAGCGATTTGGACGACACGCCCGCCACGGTGGCCTTGCTGGAAGGTAAAATTGATGCCCTGGTATTCATTTCTGCGCCCGAAGCGCCGCTGGTGCAAATGTTATTGCAAACGCCCGGTGTACAAACCTTTGATTTTAGCCAGGCCGAAGCCTATAGCCGCCACTTACCGTTTTTGTCGCATTTGATTTTGCCGCGCGGCATTGTTGATTTTGGGCGTAATATTCCGGCGCAAGACATCCATTTAATTGCACCTACCGCCACCTTGGTAGGGCGTTCGGATATTCACCCTGCCTTGGTGCAATTATTTGTTCAGGCGGCGAGCAAAATCCATGGTGGTGCGGGTTGGTTTCACCATCGGGGAGAATTCCCTTCGGCCAATTACACCGAAATTCCCGTCACACCGCAAGCGGAGCGCTTCTACCAAAACGGCGTGCCGTGGATGCAGCATTATTTACCCTTTGGGATAGCCAATTTCTTTGACCGGATGTGGGTGTTTATTGTCGCTTTTGGCGCGCTGGTATTGCCGCTGTCGAGAATTTTGTCGCCGCTGTATAACTGGCGCATCCGCTCACGCGTGTACCGCTGGTACGGGCAATTGCGCATCATCGAGCAGGCGCTGGAGCAGGGCGGGGCGCAAGACTACACGAAGCAATATCAGCAATTAATTGAATTGGAAGAGCGCGTGAATCAAACTTCGATACCGCTCTCGTTTGCCGATGGCTTGTACGATTTGCGGGCGCATATTCATTTGGTGCGGGAACAGGTGCGGCAAATGATGGCGGAGAACAAAGGGGCGGAGAAATGATTCACTGGCAATGGTGTCAATTTGATGCGCTCAGCGGCCGCGAGTTGTATGCGGTGTTGCAATTGCGCTGCGAGGTGTTTGTGGTGGAACAAAATTGTGTTTATTTGGATGTGGATGGCCTGGATGTGGATTGCTGGCATTTGTTGGGCTGGCGCGCTGGTGCTGATGAGGCTGGTGGTGAGGGCGGCGCGCCGCAGTTGGTGGCGTATTTGCGCGGCATGGGGCCGGGGGTGAAGTTTGAACAGGCCAGCCTGGGGCGCGTGCTCACGCATGCGAGTGCACGCGGCGGCGGGGTCGGGCGCGCGCTGGTGGCGCAGGGGCTGGCGTGTATGCGTGAGCAGTTTCCGGGTGTGCCGATCAAGATTGGGGCGCAGTGCTATTTGCAGGCGTTTTATGAGAGTTTTGGCTTTGTAGCGTGTTCGGCTGCGTATGACGAAGACGGTATCCCGCATATTGATATGTTGCGTAGTAGGGAGGCCGTGTGAGCGGGCAGGAATTTTTGGCGCAGGCGCAAAGTGTTCTGGCCCCGCTGGCTGATCCGGTGCGGGCGGTGGCGATGGCGGCGTATATGAAGCATCATTTTGCATTTTTTGGCATTGCTTCGCCAGCGCGGCGTGCGGCCTGCAAGCCTTTGCTGCGCGCGGCGTCCGGGTTGGATGGCGCTGCTGTGCTGGATTTGGAGCCAGAGAAAGCGTTTTTTATTCGCAAGGCAATCGGCTGGGCGCTACGCGATTATGCGCATCATGACCCGGCTTGGGTGCGGCAGTTTTTGCTGGAGCACAAGGAAAAATTATCGGGGCTGAGTTATCGGGAGGCGGGGAAGCATTTGTGATTTTTCAATCACTTACTTTTTTGTTTTATCCGGGGCGCTATCTGGCGGCATGGTTGCTTTTTCGAGGGCAGGCCCAATGGCTTTGACTTGACCATACTTTTTGAGCCAGGTTAGCGCCGGATTTGCTGCGCCGCGCTCCCGGTTGCCTGAGCAACGTGATGTAGTATAGCGGGGCGTACTATCGCGCCCGTCATTGAGGTTTTTCAAATAGAGCAGATACGTTTTGCCCCTGGCGAAATTCTCGGCACAGGTTTCGCCTGTTATGACAACAAGAATCGGTGTTGCTGGCGTTTTCCAGCCAGCGGAAATTTGGAATGTGTTGGCGCTGGTTTGACTGCTTGCCTCGATTATTTCCATTTCCGTCAACTGGCCAAGTACGACCAGATCGGCTTGTTGATAGGCGGTTTTGGTGCCAAGCGGGGTAACGCAATGGCAGGCTAATGCTCTGTTCATTAGCAGAAATAGCATTGAAAACGCCAATTTCTTTAATATTGAGATGCAAATGAGTAAGCGTGAGCAATGGAGTTCGCGCAGTGTTTATTATTTGGCCAAAACGATGGCGGGGCAGTTGAAGTCGGGGGAGCCTTATTCGCAATTAAAACCCGTCATTGGGATTCATTTGTTGGCGTATGTGCTGTTTAAGGGGCAAGATCAGGCATGTTGGTGCTTTGAATTGCGCGATGCTACCAATTCTCTGATCAAGTTGGGTAGCGAACTTCAGCTAAATATCATAGAATTACCCAAGGCGGCGCGTTTGGCGGCAGCGCAACAGGCAGTAAATGGGATGAGTACGGCCTTGATAGCGTGGCTGATGTATTTTGAATATTCGCAGGAGGAAGAAATCATGAATCAGATAGCACACCCATGGGTGGTGGCAGCGATGACAAATCTTAAAGAATTGTCGGCAGATGAAGAGACCCGACGCAGGGCCGAGCGGCGGGAGTTGGCGTTGATTGCTGAACGCACTGAGCTTGAGGCGGCTGATCAGCGTGGTGAGGCAAGAGGCATGGAAAAAGCGTTGAAACGCTTGATCCAAAATGGCATGCCGGAAGCACAGGCACGGGCGATGCTGGGGATGTGATATGAATAAGATTTTATTTCCACTCGTTAACGAACCGCTGAGTCAAGAAGCGCTCGAATACAGGGCCATGCGGCGCGAGTTGGCGTTGATTGATGAGCGCACGGCGCTTGAGGCGGCTTGGAAGCAAGGTTATGAAGAGGGGCTGGCAGAGGCACGAGAAGAGTTGAAAAAGCGGGGTATGGCGTTCGCCCTGAGCCGCGTGATTGCAAATGGTATCCCTGAAGCAGAAGCACGGGCGATGCTGCCCGCGCTTTTTGTCTTGTGACTGGGATATTGTACAAAATGTGGCGGGTGGTGTGGTGGTTTTTTATGGCTTTTTGGTGACAAATGAAAGCGCCTGCGAAACGGGCTATTGGCTTGAAATGGATAGCGGCGATTTAACCATTTGCTTGCACACTGCTTGCAAAAGTTGGTGGCGGATGCGGTAAAAACCCTATAATGCACAATGCAGCTTAACACGCTGGCCATGCCAAGCAAACCAAACCAGCAGGAAACCACCATGTCCGAACTCGCGCTCAAACTGATTGCTGAAAACAAAAAGACCCGGGATACTTATCTTGATTTGGGTAATTGTGGCTTGAAGAAATTGCCGCCGGAACTTGGGGAACTGGTTTGGTTGAAGTACTTGATTTTGGCAGGCGACTCGTGGGTGTGGAGGGGAGAAGACTATGAACGCCATAGGAGCAAAAATAAATGCGGTAGCAATCATGCCCTTGCTACACCTCATTCAACTTGGCCGCAAAGTCGCGCTTAGGGACTTCTTAGTCAATATTAATGTTCGCAACTGCCCCCTCACCAGCCCCCACCAGAAATCGTCGCTCAAGGTAACGAAGCGATTTTGAACTACTTCCGCGAACGCGATGCAGGCGGTGTCGAGCATTTGTATGAAGCCAAAATGCTGATTCTGGGCGAAGGCGGTGCCGGCAAAACCAGCCTGTTGCGCCGCCTTTACCAATCCGATTTACCCTTGCCAGAAGAACAGGAAACCACCAAAGGCATCGCCATCCACCGCCACGCCTTCCCGCTGCCCAACGGACGCGATTTCCGCCTCAACGTATGGGACTTTGGGGGGGCAGGAGATTTACCACGCCACGCACCAGTTTTTCCTCACCCGCCGCTCGCTTTACGTGCTGCTGGACGACCACCCCATAGCTGACATCGCCACCCAAGGCAACACCCGCAAACCACAGCGCACGGCAAATGCAACCGAAGCTTCAATTGGCAACTTTAGCAATTGGCGTTTAATTTCTTCCCGATCCAGTTCCATCCAAGCCCCCCACCCGCCAGTACCCCAATGCCACCAAACCAAGGCAAGCCTACCTTCACGCCTATAGCCAAAAACTTCAAAACCTAACGCTTAATTTTTGGTGGCCGCGCTTGGTGGCGAATTTTCAAAGCAAAATTTGCCACATCATGCTTAATTTTTTCCTTATATTGCGCCAAACGGGCCAATGCTTCCGCTTCGGTTTTCACTTCTTTTACTTCGTTACCCATTGGATGACTCCTTAATGTCTTTCTGTAAGCGGCGGTAAGAAAGCTCGGTCTTTGGGCCGCAGATATCAGGCCCAATATCGGCCAAATCATCGCCATCTGCGCCAAAAACCCGGCTTTGCTCAAAAATGGTGGATTTGTATTTATTCAATATCGCTAGCGCATCTGCTTGCGTCATCTTTAAAATCGGGTCATCTGCACTCTCAATGTCGTTCTGATCATCCATATCGTTCCCCTTACGCTTGATCGTATTCCAAACGCTGAACCAAATGCGTCACCGTGCCCGCTTTATCCGTTTGACTGACATAGCCACGCGCTTCGTATTTTTTTACTAGCGTATCGTTCATTGGCTCGCAAATCCGGTGTTTGTCAAGCTAGTTGTCGTGTCACCCCCAAAAAACTTCAAAACCTTAGCGTGAAACAACACAGATTTTGAGTGAAACATACTTTCGCAGGAAAAACGCGATTCTGCGATTATTTCATAATGCGGGGCGTTGCGGGTGCGTTTCATGAAAGTTAGGTATGCTAAGCTGGCGCAAATTAAATTCACGCTACGTTAGATCACATCGCCCTGTGGAATGGCAATTAACCCAAGGGCGGGGACACAAGCTTTTTTCTGGTCGGAGAACAAATATGGTTTTGGCAAATCGCATAACGCATGCCTTGCTGCTGCTTGCCGTATGCCACCTGGCCAGCGCGCAGATCAACGACCAAGCCCAAATCGAAGGCGGTACACCCTGATTCAAAACAAGAAGATTGCGGTAACGCAACAGAAGGCCAGCGGCGGTTTGTTTTGCCCGAATATTAGGCTCGATGAAAAAGTATTCCATGGCTTTGCACACCTGCTGAACCAAGCCAACTAAGCACCCTATCCCTTCTGAATTATTTCACGCTAAAACCAACCAATCAACGCTAAAATGTTATCTCGCAGAGAATATTTCAGCGCTACCTTTATAAATCGCCGCGAATAATATAGAATGAACCCATTCTGTTTTCTTACGAGTGACCATGTCTGCCCTCCCACAAACCAATTTTGAACCCGTTGCAGAGGATGATTCCTTATCTTATGCCCAATGGCTTAAACGCGAGGTGCAAGCGGCGCGGGCAGGTTTGGCTGATGGCACCAATCGCCGATTTACGCCAGACGAATGGGCCGCAATTCGCGCAGCCAAGAAAGCCTACCGCGATACGCTATGAAATTGATCATCCGCACGGGGGGGATATTTTTCCGATTTGGATGCGATTGAGGCGTATATCGCAAAAGAAAGTCCCAAGGCAGGTGCTGATATGTGGTTGCATATCGATGAACAGTTGGATAAAATGGCTGACCCAATTTTTCCGCGCCGACGCGGGCGCGAACCGAATACGACTGAATTGGTAGCACATCCCAATTACATTGTTATTTTGGAAGAGGATGCAACGACGGTCACAGCACTAAAGGTGGTGCATGTAAAAAGGCAATATCCGTAAAACCTAATGGTGAGTCATTACCCAACACCATCACAACGGCATTGGAAGAGGCTGCTCACTATCCAGGCTATCGCACCAGGCTTGCATCTGCGCGTGATCAACTACCTTACCATCCTTAATATCCTGCAAGCCCTCACGCGTCAAACGATCAAACTGTTCTTCCTGCAATGCTTTCATGTCCTGCATCACCTGTTTTTTCATCACTGCTTACCCGAACTCTTTAATAAAATGATGGCAAACAATCTGCATATCCCGGTTTAAATAAAACTTATGCGCCCGAAACCGCTGTACGCCCGAATCCAAATGTAGCGCACGGCATTGCTCGCTTTTCGCCAGTTGTTCCAACCAGTCAAATAGTTTTTCCCCCACACCTTGCCCGCGCGCAGCCTCAGTGGTGATCAAGTCATCCACATACAGGCGCTTGCCCAAATGCAGATTATGCGAAATCTTGAAGCCGGCCACGCCCAGCACTACGCCGTTTTCATGCAGATACACCATCTGGTAACCTTCGCTCATCTGCAAGCGCACCACGGCCAAAAACTCGGCCTCCTGCAAATGGGTGCGCAGTTGCTGCATGGTGGAAAAACAGGCCTTGATGTCGTCATCGGTTTGCGCAATCTGTATCATCGTGGTATTTCGTTAAAACAATTAAAAACTTTCATCCGGGCGCAAGTAACGCCATTGCCCGGTCGGTAAATCGCCCAGTTTCACCCGGCCTATGCTCACGCGCTTCAAGCCCAATACCTTCAGGCCGACCATTTCACACATGCGCCGAATCTGGCGTTTTTTGCCTTCGCGCAAAATAAAGCGTAATTGGTCGTCGTTTTGCCAGCTCACTTTGGCGGGCAACAGCGCCTTGCCATCCAGACTCAAGCCATAATTCAAGCGTTTTAACTGCGCATCCGGCAAGCGTTCGCCCTGGCCGTACTGTACCCGCACCAGGTATTCTTTTTCGATCTGGCTGGTTTCACCAATCAATTGCTTGGCGATGCGGCCATCCTGGGTCAGTACCAACAGGCCAACCGAATCAATATCCAGCCGCCCGGCAGGCACCAGATGGCGCAATTGGGTGGGGTGGAAAATTTCATCAGCCTTATCCTCAGCCCAACGCGTTTCCGCACTCACCAGCGCACAAGCGGGCTTATAGCCATCTTCAGCCTGGCCGCTGACATAACCCATGGGCTTGTTGATTAAAATCGTTACCAGCTTGGATTGCTCGGCACTGGCCTGGCGTTCAATGGTAATGCGTTGATCGGGCAATACTTTGCTGCCCAATACCGACACCACTTTGCCATCCACCCGCACCCAGCCTTTTTCAATCCAGGCATCGGCTTCGCGGCGCGAGCATAAGCCCAGTTCCGACATGCGTTTGGATAGGCGTACTGGTTCTGTCATGTTTTGATTTCCTTGTGCTTATTTTTTACTTATTTATACCCGCAACGCTTCCAACAATTCAGTTTCAAACTGCAATTGGTTGCGGTTATTGTTCAAAAACGGGCCATCGATCAAAAATACGTCTTCCACCCGTTCACCCAGGGTCATGACTTTGGCCGTGTGCAGATTGATTTTATTTTTGCTAAACACATTGGCCAAGGCATACAACAACCCATTACGGTCATTCGCCGACACCGAGAGCAGATAGTATTGCCGCCGCTCATCCGGGCGTAAATCGACCGTGGGGGTGATCGGGAAGTTGCGCGACAAACGTGACAGGCGGCCTTTGTTGGGCGTAGGCAAGGGCGCTTGCGATAACAGGGTTTCACACAGATCATGTTCGATCAGGGTGATGATGTCGCGATAGCTCTTGGCAAAAGTTTGTTCACTCACCAAAAACGTATCGAGCGCATAGCCGTGCTTGGTGGTGTGGATTTTGGCGTCGAAAATGCTGAAGTTTTTACGCTCAAAATAGCTGCAAATGCGGGCAAATAAATCGTGCTGGTCTTTGGTGTAGACCACCACTTGCAAGCCTTCACCAATTAAGGCCAGGCGGCATTTCACCACGGGCCGCTCACTATCGAGCTTGTCATGCAGGGAGCGGGTTTGCCAGGCAATATCGGAGGCGTCATGGCGCAAAAAGTAGGCAATATCCAATTGCTTCCACAGCGCCAGATGCGCATCCATCGGCAAACCATACAGGCGCAGGGTTTTCAGCGCTTCTTCTTGGCGGTTTTTCAATTCGCGGTCCGCCGAGGGCGCTTCGCCACCGAGTACGCGCAAGGTGATGCGGTATAAGTCTTCCAGCAATTTGCCTTTCCAGGCATTCCAAACCTTGGGGCTGGTACCGCGAATATCGGCCACCGTGAGCAAATACAGGGCGGTCAGATGGCGCTCATCCTTGACCAGCGCGGCAAATTGCGCAATCACGTCGGAATCGGATAAATCCTGCTTTTGCGCCACTTGCGACATGGTTAAATGATGCTGCACCAAAAACACCACCAATTCGGTTTCGTCTTCGCTCATTAAATGCTGCTGACAAAATTCCTGTGCATCGATCATGCCCAACTTCGAATGGTCGCCGCCGCGCCCTTTGGCAATATCGTGAAACAGCGCCGCCACATACAACAGCCAGGTGTGCGGAAAGTTGGCGATCAATTGGCTGCAAAAAGGGTATTCATGCGCATGTTGCGTTAGCGTGAAGCGGCGCACATTGCGTACCACCATCAAAATATGTTGATCGACCGTGTAGACGTGGAATAAATCATGCTGCATCTGTCCTACAATGCTGCGAAAAGTGGGCAGGTAACGGCCCAGTATGCTGTTTTGATTCATGCGCCGCAGGGCGTGGGTAATGCCTTGTGGTGCTTGTAAAATTTTAATAAACCATTCCCGGTTGGCCTGTTCGGCCCGAAAATCGTCATCAATTTTATTGCGCGCATGCCACATTGCGCGTTGGGTGCGGGCCGCCATGCCCTTGAGTGCCGGGTTAAGTTCCATTAACAAGAACACTTCAAGCATGGCCGAGGGCGTGGTTTCAAACAACTGCTCATCGCTGATATCGATGAAGCCATTGACTTCGTTAAAGCGTGGATTGATCGGATGTGGCACGCTGGCCTGAGGAAATAATTGGCCTTCGATATTTTGCAGCAAAATGGTATTGAGCTGGGTGACGGCTTTGGCGGCCCAGTAATAGCGCTGCATTAAATATTCGCTGGCGCGGCGGCCATCAGGCGTACTTTGAAAACCCATCGATTGGGCAATCGAGGTTTGCACGTCAAACACCAAACGGTCTTCGCGCCGCTTGGCGTGGATGTGCAGGCGCACCCGAATGTCTTTGAAGGCGCGCTCTTTTTCCATTAACTGGCGTGCTTCGGCCAGGGTGATCAGGCCGCGCGTGACAAATTGCCGCCACGAATCGGCCAAGCCCGCCGCTTTGGCAACCCATAAAATGACTTGCAAATCACGCAGTCCGCCGGGGCTTTCCTTGCAATTGGGTTCCAGGCTATAAGGTGTGTCTTCATATTTGACATGGCGTTGCCGCATTTCCAGCACTTTGGCATGGAAAAAGGCTTGGCAGTCGAGCGCCGCCAGATAGCGTTGTTGTAAATCGGCAAACAGCTTGTCATCGCCAACGATCAGGCGCGCTTCCAGCAAACAGGTTTGCACGGTGATATCGGCTGCCGATTCGCTCAGGCATTCATCAATGGTGCGAATGCTGTGGCCAATTTCCAGGCCCAAATCCCAAAAACCTTGCACCAGTTGTTCCAGCTTGGCCTGGGTGTCAGCATCCGGGCTTTGCCCCAATAAAATCAACAGATCGACATCGGAATAAGGGAATAATTCGCCGCGCCCATAGCCGCCTACGCCCACCAAGGCTGTGTTGGCAGGCAAAGCAGCAGCCAGCCAGGCTTCGTTCAAGACGCGATCAACAATTTGCCTCAGGTTACGCAGCAGTTTTTCGGGTTTGCCATCGACCAAAAAACCATCAATGACTTTTTGTCGCTCGGCTTTAATGCGTTCCCGAAAGTTCATGCTGTGACGGCTGCGGCAGTTTCGGCAGAGGGCGCACTTGAAGCGGGCCCGGCTATCGGTAAGGCAAACGGCGGCGGTGGGCTGCCAGCCGAAACGGTGAGCACGTCGTAACCGGTTTCGGTCACCAGCACCGTATGTTCCCATTGTGCCGAGAGGCTGCGGTCCTTGGTTTTAATAGTCCAGCCATCAACCATTTCGCGAATTTCGCGGCGTCCGGCGTTAATCATCGGTTCCACCGTAAAAATCATGCCCGCCTTGATTTGCTCGCCCATGCCAGTGCGGCCATAGTGCAAAATCTGCGGTTCTTCATGAAACACCTTGCCAATGCCATGACCACAAAATTCGCGCACCACGCTATAACCGGCTTTTTCCGCATGGACTTGAATCGCATGGCCGATATCGCCCAAATGCGCCCCCGGCTTGATCTTGGCAATGCCCAACCACATGCATTCATAGGTAATATCGTTTAAGCGGCGCGCCAAAATCGATGGCTCGCCAATGTAAAACATGCGGCTGGTGTCACCATGGTAGCCATTTTTAATCACGGTGATATCCAGATTGACCACATCGCCCGGTTTCAATACCTTTTCGCCGGGAATGCCGTGGCAAATTACATCGTTGACCGAGGTGCAAATCGCTTTGGGGAAGGGGCGGTAGCCGGGTGGGCAATAATTGAGCGGGGCGGGAATGGTGCCTTGCACATCCACCATATAACGGTGACAGAGTTTGTCGAGTTCGCCCGTGCTGACGCCGGCTTTGACGAAAGGTGTAATATAATCAAGCACTTCGGAAGCCAGACGGCCGGCAATGCGCATGCCGGCGATGTCTTCAGCGGTTTTGATGGAAATAGCCATAATCAGATGCAATCAAAAAAAGCCGCATGCACGGCGAGTAGGTAGGGAGTCGATCACCATGGTGGATCGATGGATTTTCCCATTATAAACGAGCATGAGCCGGATTTGTCATTGGCCTGACATGAAGCGCGGGGATTTGTCCATGATATGGGGCAAATTCAATCGATATTGCCTTGGGTTTGTGTTGGTGTTGTGTTGTAGATGAGTATGTTTTTCGCCGAATAAAATGAGAATAATCGAAAAACAAACGAAAAACACGCGTTGTTGCTTGAGGCGGCGCTTTATTTTGCTGTATAATCTTGGGTTGCTTGAATCTGCTTTTGCAAGTCGCAATTCTGGCAATAATCATTTTTTTGTGTCAAACCGCGAATCCGGTCGCAAAGGGTGCTCAAGGAGCCATTTGGCTGAGTGACTGATCGGGTTCCAGACCTAACCCTGGAGAAATCATGTCTGTAACAATGCGTGAAATGTTGGAAGCCGGTGTCCATTTTGGTCACCAAACCCGTTTCTGGAATCCCAAGATGGCACCGTTCATCTTCGGCCATCGTAACAAAATTCATATTATCAATCTGGAAAAAACCATTGGCATGTACCATGACGCAATGAAGCATGTGCGTCAATTGTCGTCCAATCGCGGCACCATTTTGATGGTTGGCACCAAGCGTCAAGCCCGTGACATCATCGCCGCCGAAGCACAACGTGCTGGCGTGCCTTATGTTGATTCACGCTGGTTGGGCGGTATGCTGACCAACTTCAAAACCATCAAAACTTCGATCACCCGCCTGAAAACCATGGAAGCTACCGTGGCCGATGGTTCGCTGGAAAAACTCAGCAAAAAAGAAGCGCTGATGTTCAACCGCGAATTGATCAAGCTGCAAAAATCCATCGGCGGCATTAAAGATATGGGCGGCATTCCTGACGCGATTTTCGTGGTGGACGTGGGTTACCACAAAGGCGCGATCACTGAAGCTGGCAAACTGGGCATTCCAGTTATCGGCGTGGTGGATACCAATCACACACCGGAAGGCGTGACTTACGTTATTCCTGGTAATGACGATTCTTCCAAAGCGATTGCTTTGTATGCGCGCGGTGTAGCCGATGCCATTTTGGAAGGCCGTGCCAATGCCAGCAACGAAATCGTTGAATTGGTGAAAGCCGCCGCCAGCGCAGATGACTACGTTGAAGAAGATAGCAGTTCCGACGCCTAAATTTAGCCCGGTTCCGGCACAAAGGGGTGGCTGGTGCTAACCCCTTTTTTTTAGATTGCCGGATGTCGTCGAGTTCGAGTAGCCAAGTCTATGCGCTTTGGTTTGCGCATTTAAGTTTGTGCAGGTAAGTTGTGCATTGAAGTTTAATTGATCAGAACCGGGTTAATTCCGGTTGGTAAAGTATTTTATTTAGGAGAGTAACATGGCAGCAGTTACGGCAGCGATGGTTGGCGATTTGCGTCGGAAGACCGATGCACCAATGATGGAATGTAAAAAAGCCTTGACCGAGGCAGAGGGTGATATGGATCGTGCAGAAGAAATTTTGCGCGTCAAACTGGGTACTAAAGCATCGAAAGCCTCTTCCCGCATTACTGCGGAAGGCGTGGTGGCAAGCCATATCGCCGGCAATGTTGGTGCATTGGTCGAAATCAATTGCGAAACTGACTTTGTATCGAAAAATCAGGACTTTATCGCCTTCGCCGATGCGATTGCAAAATTGGTGGCAGCGGCCAATCCGGCTGATCTGGCCGCTTTGTCCAATACCGATTTGAATGGTAAATCGGTTGAAGTAACCCGTACCGAATTGATTGGTAAGATTGGTGAAAACCTGTCGATCCGTCGTTTTACCCGTTTCGAAACCGAAGGCAAATTGACATCGTATTTGCACGGTTCGCGCATCGGCGTGATGGTGGATTACACTGGTAGCGATGAACAAGTCGGTAAAGATGTGGCGATGCATATCGCGGCCATGAAGCCAGTGGCTTTGTCGTCGGATCAAGTGCCTGCGGAATTGATCGAGCGTGAGCGTTCGGTTGCGACCCAAAAAGCGGCAGAAGATTCGGCCAAGGCCGTAGCAGAAGGCAAATCAGCGCAATCGGCTGAAATCGTGACCAAGCGTATCGAAGGTTCGATTCAAAAGTTTTTGAAAGAAGTTTCCCTGTTCAATCAGGCTTTCGTGAAAAACGACAAGCAAACCGTGGAACAAATGCTCAAAGCGGCTAATTCCGCTGTGAAAGCATTCACCATGTATGTGGTGGGTGAAGGGATTGAAAAGAAACAAGACGACTTTGCTGCTGAAGTTGCTGCCCAAGTGGCCGCTGCCAAGCAAGCCTAAGGCGTTACAAAAAGGGCCGCAAGGCCCTTTTTTATAAGCAGGACTTACGCTTTAATCGCCCCAGCAGCGTTGTACCTCCTTGTCGTACAGGTGTACTGCCTGCTTCGGCACGCCTTGCTGGAACAATTTTGCGTAAGTCCTAATAAGCTGGCCGTCGGGGAAGCCTTCCCGATCTCTGTTCAACTACCAGGCAAAACAAGGAAACGCATGTCCCAACCAATTTACAAGCGGGTATTATTGAAACTTTCCGGTGAAGCGTTAATGGGCAACGACGCCTACGGTATCAATCGCGCGACCATCGAGGCGATGGTGGCCGATGTAGCCGAAGTGGCAAAGATGGGCGTGGAATTAGCCATTGTCATTGGCGCAGGGAATATTTTCCGAGGCGTAGCACCCGGCGCGCAAGGTATGGATCGGGCTACAGCAGACTATATGGGCATGTTGGCCACGGTAATGAATTCGCTGGCCTTGGCCGATGCGATGCGTCATGTGGGGATTATTGCCCGTGTGATGTCGGCCATTAATATTGAACAAGTGGTGGAACCCTATGTGCGCCCGAAAGCGCTGCAATACCTGGAAGAAGGTAAGGTGGTGGTATTTGCGGCTGGTACGGGTAATCCGTTTTTTACCACCGATACCGCTGCTGCCTTGCGCGGCGCGGAAATGAGCGCTGAAATTGTACTCAAAGCCACCAAGGTGGATGGCGTGTATTCGGCCGACCCCAATAAAGATCCGCACGCCACCCGGTATTCCACCATCAGTTTTGATGAAGCCATTGCCAAGCATTTGCAAGTGATGGATGCCACCGCATTTGCGCTGTGCCGCGATCAAAACTTGCCAATCAAAGTGTTTTCCATCGTCAAACCCGGTGCGCTGAAACGCGTTATTTTAGGTGAAGACGAAGGTACTTTGGTTCACGTATAATAGCCGATCTGAGTGCGATCAAATTAGCAACAAATTGGCAACAAATCAGCAAGAAACTAGCAAGAAACTAGCAAACAAGTCTGAAAATTGAGAGGGAGTGCATAATGGCCTTAGTTGATGTAAAGAAAACTGCAGAATCAAAAATGCAAAAGTCAATCGAAACCTTAAAGGCAGATTTGGCGAAGGTGCGTACCGGGCGCGCCCATACCGGGATTCTCGATCACGTGCAGGTCGATTACTACGGCACGCCAACCGCTTTGCCGATGGTGGCCAATATGACGCTGATCGATTCGCGCACCATTGGGGTGCAACCGTATGAAAAGAAAATG
>JBKJLF010000466.1:0-12329 GCA_046597185.1 Burkholderiaceae bacterium
CGGTAGCGAAGCACCGTCAATTTGTGCCGCTTTGATGATTTCATCGTCAATCCCGCGCAAACCGGCTAAAAACAAAGCCATCACAAAGCCGGACGATTGCCAGACACCGGCAATGACCACGGTGTAAATCGACATATCGGTATTGATCAACCAGTCAAAATGGAAATTGGTGAAGCCCCAGTCGTGCATCAGTTTTTCCAGCCCGATACTGGGATTGAGCATCCATTTCCAGGCATTACCCGTGACCACAAACGAAAGCGCCATCGGGTACAGGTAAATCGCACGGAGCGCACCTTCGGCGCGGATTTTTTGATCCAGCATAATCGCCATCAATAAACCAACGACCACACTGATGAGGATAAAGAGCGAACCGAAAATGCCGAGGTTTCTAAATGACAACCACCAGCGATCATTGTTAAAGAGGTTTTCGTATTGTATTAGCCCGGCAAATTCAAAATTGGGCATCATGCGCGATTCTGTCACCGACAGGTACGCGGTAATGAAAATAAAGCCGTATACAAATACCAAACTGGCGGCAAGCGTTGGGCTAAGCACGAGTTGAGGTATCCAACGGTCAAACGATGAGCGAAGGGTCATGGATCTACCTTATCTATCCTGGTGTTTTTATGTGAGCTGGGGCCAGCATGAATTATTTTCTTGCGGGCAGCCAAACCGGGCTGCCCGTGCTAATACCAGCGGTATTTTGCTTATAGTACTACGGATACTGCGGTGTTACCGTGTTGTGGTGTGACTTATTTTACTTTTGCAGCTTTGGCCAAGGCGGTTACTGCATCTTTGGAAGTCATGCTGGAATTCATGAACTTGGCGATCACGTCCACCATCGCGCCTTGTGTAGCGGAAGGTACTGCCATGCCGTGCGCAAAGGATGCGACCAAGCCGCCGCCTTTGCTGCTGGATGCCATATCATCCATCGATTGGGTGGCACAGGCATCAAACTTGGCGCGTGGGATATCAGGGCGCACCGGGATCGAACCTTTGTTCAGGTTAAATACTTCCTGGAATTCCGGGCTCATAATGGCCGTTGCCAAAGCCAATTGACCTTTTTTGGCGTCAGGTGCTTTTTGCGTGAACATGGCAAACGAATCGATGTTAAAAGTGTAAGACTTGGCGGTGCCAGGCGCGGCGGCGCAGATGAAATCTTTACCAGGTACTTTGCCGGCCGCAGTAAATTCGCCTTTGGCCCAGTCACCCATGAATTGGAAACCGGCTTTGCCGTTGATGACCATGGCGGTTGCCAGGTTCCAGTCGCGGCCGGCTGCGTCTTTGTCGATATAGGTTTTGGCTTTGCCCAGGGTGTCAAATACTTTCACCATGGTGGCACCCGTCAATGTACCTTGGTCGAGTTTGACAAGAGCCTTGTTGTAAAAATCGGCACCGCCTACGCCCAGTGCAATTGATTCAAACACCGTAGCGTCTTGCCACGATTGGCCACCATGCGCAATCGCAATGGCACCGGATTTTTTGACTTTGTCAGCGGCAACGAAAAATTCATCCCATGTAGTTGGCATTTTGTCTACGCCAGCTTTTTTCAGTACTTCAGCATTGGCCCAAACCCAGTTCACACGGTGGACATTGACTGGTGCTGCCACATAATGGCCTTTATATTTCATCACATCCGTCACCACTTTGGGCAGCAAACTGTCCCATTTACCCGCTGTAGCGGCTTCATCAATATTGGCCAACACGCCTTCTTGACCCCATTCCTGAATCGAAGGGCCTTTAATTTGGGCAGCCGTTGGGGCATTGCCAGAAATAACGCGTGCTTTTAATGCGGTTGTTGCATTTTCGCCCGCACCACCGGATACCGCAAAATCTTTCCAACCAAAGCCTTTGGCTTGCATGATTTTTTTCAATTCTGCGACCGACTTGGCTTCACCGCCAGAGGTCCAGTAGTGTAATACTTCAACATCTGCTGCATAGACACTACCGCTCATAACAATGGCGGCTGCCAAGACGATTTGTTTCAATTTCATCGTAAAACTCCTATGGTGGACGGGCGAGGGTGCTCTGCCAAAGCAGGGCTGTGTTATCTCGTTTTTTTATAAACGAGTGTTGATAGACGATATAGTAGTCAAACTACGATTTATTTGCAAGTTATTTCGTCGTTATACTACAATGGCGATGTTGGGACATTTTTTAAATCAAAATTGTCCTTGAAAGCTGCGTTTGACAGGTTTGCTAAAGTCGTTGCCATACTTGTCACCCATTGAGTCACTTAACCTTTATCGTTTGCTGATTATGAATGAAATATCTCATGCTGTAACGTCTTCTTTTCCGCGTCTGTTGGCAGATGTGGGTGGCACCAATGCGCGCTTTGCCCTGGAAGTTGTCAAGGGCCAATTCGAGGTCATTACGGTCTTGCCTTGTGCTAATTATGAGTCTTTGGCCGATGCCATGCGTGCCTATTTGGCAGAGTTGTCAAATCAGGGGCAAACCGTCCAAATTGCCCATGCCGCCATAGCCATTGCCAACCCGGTGGATGGTGATTGGGTGCAAATGACCAATCATCATTGGGCTTTTTCGATTGAAGCCGTGCGCCAGGAATTGGGCTTTCAAAGTTTTTTGGTGGTCAATGATTTCAGCGCATTGGCGCGCGCTGTGCCGCATTTAAGTGTTGCGCAAAAACAGCAGATTGGCGGCGGTAGTGCGCGCGAGGCGTGTGTGATCGGTTTGCTGGGGGCGGGCACAGGTTTGGGCGTGTCAGGTATTATTCCTTCGGGTGGTGATTGGATCGCATTGAAAAGTGAGGGTGGTCACGCCACGTTTTCGCCATCGGATGAGCGCGAAGTGGCTATTTTGCGTTTTGCCTGGCGTGAATTTGAGCATGTATCGGCCGAGCGATTTTTATCGGGTGTTGGTTTGGAATTAATTTATCGTGCTTTGGCTGAGCGGGGCCGGGTGGCCGATGCGCAACTTCCGGCCCCGGAAATTACGCGCCGGGCTTTGGCGGGCGAATCGGCATTGTGCGATGAAACGATTGAAGTCTTTTGTGCCATGTTGGGTACGGTGGCGAGTAACTTGGCCATTACTTTGGGCACGCAAGGCGGAATTTATATTGGCGGCGGCATTGTGCCGCGTTTGGGTGCGCGCTTTGAGCAGTCAGGCTTTCGGCGTCGGTTTGAAGCCAAGGGGCGTTTTTCTGCCTGGTTGGCGCAAGTGCCAACCTATGTAATTACCGCCGAATACCCGGCGTTTTTGGGGGTATCGACGCTGTTGGATGAGCATTTGGGTTAAATTTGGTCGGCCGCTTGCTCTTTCGGTGAATCGATAATCTTTTGTTCGCGCGGTAAATCATCTATCGGGCTTTGCAACGCATAAACAAGCTTTTGTGCTGAAAATGCGGAAAATATAGGCACAACACGAATTATCGGGTACAATTCGCCTAATCATCTTGGGCAAGCGCCTCGGCGTCAGCATTTATTAGTAATTTAGTAATAATTATCGCGACCGATCAAAACTTGATTTGGTCGCAAACAGTCTGAATATTCCCGCTCGGTTTATCCCTCCTGAGCGTCGGAATGCGGCAGCTTCGGTATGGATGTTGAATAATGCATCTATTGCTTCGTGGCTGCTTTTGATTCTTTCTCTGCAAACTTTGCAAAACAAGCCGGACAAGAGTATTACACATGGATATGACTGAGGCCAAAAAAGTCCTCGAAACTGCGTTGTTATGTGCTCATGAACCGTTGTCAGTCAACGGCATGAAAAAGCTGTTCGCAGAGAGTGAAAATGATGACAGCATGTTTAATGCCGAAGCGATTCGGCAAATGCTGGATCAATTGCGCGAAAAATGGGCCAATGATGGCTTGGAATTGGTCAGCCTGTCCAACGGCTGGCGCTTTCAAAGCCGCCCTGAAATGAAAATGTATTTGGATCGTTTGCATCCTGAAAAGCCACCGAAATATTCACGTGCTACTTTGGAAACATTGGCGATTATTGCGTATCGGCAGCCCGTTACTCGGGGTGATATTGAAGAAATTCGGGGCGTGGCCGTGAATTCGCAAACGATACGCATGCTGGAAGACCGTGGTTGGGTTGATACCGTGGGCTACCGTGATGTACCGGGGCGGCCTTCACTACTGGCCACCACCAAGCAGTTTTTGGATGATTTGGGCTTGAAAACGCTGGCAGGCTTACCGCCTTTGCAGCAAATGGCGCAAGGGCAATTATCTGAAGCCGCTTTACTTGAAATGCAAGCTTTGACTGGCAATATCGAAAACCCGGATCAAAGTACGATCGACTTTAATGCAGTCAATGCAACTAATGCAGACAATCCCAATATTGCAAGCGTTGCAGCCCTTGTCGCTGTTCCTGATAATTTTGTAACTGAGGCTGAGTCAAAGCCAACCATCACCATTGAAACTAATGAACTCGAATAATGAAACCAATCCAGTGAGCGACAGCGCACCCGCGCCAGAGCCAGCAGCAGCGCCAAAACGGCGGCGTGCGGCCAGTCCGAAAGCCAAGGCCAGCGTGTCTGGCGTTGATGAAAGTTTGGCAAATGCAAGCAGTGCAGCCAGTGCGCCTGTTGCCGTTGCGAGTGAGGCGGCCCAGGCCCCTGTCAAGCCAAAACGGGCACCGCGTGCGCCGCGTAAAACGGTTGCGGCCGTTGATGTTGCAGGTGGCGACGCACCATCGGAGCCAGTGGTGGCAAAGGTCAAAAAGACCAGCGCCAGCAAGCCCGCTCTCGCTGCTGTCAGCCCGGTTGTTCCAGCCCCGGTTGTTCCAGCCCCGGTTGTTGCGCCAGCCCCTGTCATCGCACCAGCTCCGGCCATCGCGCCTGCCCCGGTCGCGGTAGCAAGCGCTGAACCCGCGCCAAGCCCTGACGCCGCCCCCGAGATTTTCGTATTTGATCCCAATGCCCCGCGCCGTGAGCGCAATGGCGAGCGTATTCACCGCACGCCCCGCGGATTGCGCGCTGCGCGCAGCCGCCAGCAAGGCAATGCTCCGCGTAATCAGAATAATCCCAATAACCCGAATAATCCCAATCCGGCGGTCACAAACAGCGCGGCTGATACCGAGAGTGTGGCAAGCAATACGGGTGAGGTGCCAACCCAGGGTGTACGCCATCAAAAGCCGCCACGCGACGCAAAGCGGCCACCGCAGGGGGGCAAAAAGCCCCATCCGGCCAAAGGTGTTATACCCAAAGTGGTGGATGCCGATTCCCTGTTTAATTTTGTTACCTCCGGTGCTTACGATCAGGATTTTTCCGAACCAGCCCGTAAGAACCCGGTGCGCCGCGACTTAAGCGCCGAAGATGATGCACCCAAATTGCATAAGGTCTTGGCCGATACCGGTTTGGGTTCGCGCCGCGATATGGAAGAATTGATTGTGGCGGGTCGGGTTTCCGTCAATGGCGAGCCTGCCCATATCGGCCAGCGTATTTTGCCAAGCGATCAAGTGCGCATCAATGGCAAACTCATACAACGCAAAATCAGTAAAAAACCACCCCGTGTGTTGGTCTACCATAAACCCGCAGGTGAAATCGTCAGTATGAATGACCCGGACGGTCGGCCTTCGGTGTTTGATCGTTTGCCACCGATGAAGGTTGGGAAATGGTTGGCCGTAGGGCGGCTCGACTTCAATACCGAAGGCTTGCTCTTGTTTACTACCTCGGGCGAGTTGGCTAACCGCCTGATGCATCCGCGCTATGGTATCGAGCGCGAATACGCGGTGCGTACCCTGGGTGAGTTGGAAGAAGGGATGCGGCAAAAACTATTGGCCGGGGTGGAACTGGAAGACGGATTGGCGCAATTTGCCAAAATCAGCGATGGCGGCGGCGAAGGCGTCAATAAATGGTATCGCGTCATCATTGGTGAAGGACGTAATCGTGAAGTGCGCCGTATGTTTGAAGCGATAGGTTTGACCGTTTCACGTCTGATTCGGACGCGTTATGGCGCAATGGTATTGCCGCCGAGCTTGAAACGTGGGCGCTGGGAAGAAATGGAAGAAAACGCCGTGCGCAGCTTGCTCAATGCCTGTGGCCTGGAAAAAATGGCGGCAGTCGGCAAAGAAGATCGGGATGGCAAGGATGGCCGGGGCCGTGCCGGGGCAGGCAATCGCGAAAACTTTGGTAATCGCGATAGCTTTGGCAACCGTGAGAATTTCGGCAGCCGGGAAAACTTCGGCAATCGTGACAACGTGGGTAATAAAGCAGGCGGCCAAGGTTTTGCTCGCTCGGCCAATGGCGCTGGTGGTGGCGGTGGCGCTGGCGGTGGTGGAAAGCCGCGTCAACCCGACCCATTGCAAACCACATTTGGTTTTGCCAACGCCGCCAAACCACGTCGCCCCGGCGGTGCAGGTGTTGGCGGGGCAGGTATGGGTGGTGCCGGGGCGCGTGCGCAAGCGCCAATGCGGCGGCGCAACAAACCCTGATGTGGTTTGCAGGTCGGATGGATGTTGCGTCTGTGCAAATCTGTCGTTGAAATGGTCTTGAAATGCGAATGGCTTGCGTATTGCGTTGCGATATGCGCGCCATTCGTTTATAATCTTCAGATTGGTTATTAAGTATGCGGTTTTTTCGAGCTGAATTAATATTTTGATTCGTCTCTTTAAAAAAACCATGCAAATGTAATAAGATGGGCTATGCCCATTTTTTTTTTGGAAAACGGAGAGCGATCTTGCAATTGTTGGAATTGATAGAAAAGACCGTCGTTGGGCTAGGCTATGAGTTAGTTGATTTTGAACGCGCCGGGCGTGGCACCTTGAGTGTCTATATCGATTTCCCGATGCAAGCCATGGTTGAGGGTGAGTTGGGTGCTGCGGATGAGGAAAAAATGATTTCGGTGGAAGATTGTGCTACCGTGAGTCGTCAATTATCCCACGTCCTGACGGTAGAAAACGTCGAATACGAACGGCTGGAAATTTCTTCGCCCGGTATGGATCGCCCGCTGAAAAAAATCTCTGATTATCTGCGTTTTGCCGGGCACGAAGCGGTCATCAAGTTTCGCATGCCCATTGCAGGGGCGGGTAATCGTAAGTCGTACCAAGGTATTTTACAAGCGCCAGAAGGCGATACCTTGCGTTTGGAATTTGAAGCAAAAGATGGGTCGGCGATGATAGATTTTACCCTCGCCGAAGTAGACAAGGCACGGTTGGTGCCGCAGGTGGATTTTAGGAGCCGCAAAGCATGAGTCGCGAAGTATTATTATTGGTAGATGCGTTGGCGCGCGAAAAGAACGTCGATAAAGAAATCGTATTTGGTGCACTGGAACACGCATTATCCCAGGCTACCAAAAAGCGTTACGATGGCGATGTCGATATTCGGGTTGCGATTGACCGGGAAACAGGCGTTTTTGAATCATTCCGGCGCTGGCATGTGGTGCCCGATGAAGCCGGTTTGCAATTGCCGGATCAAGAGATTTTGCATTTTGAAGCGCTTGAGCAAATTACGGACATTGATGTCAATGATTACATCGAAGAGCCGATCGAATCGATTGAATTTGGCCGCCGCTTTGCGCAAGACACCAAGCAAGTGGTGTTGCAGCGGGTGCGTGATGCCGAGCGCGAACAGATTTTGGCCGACTTTTTATCGCGTGGCGATTCGCTGGTCACTGGCACCATCAAGCGTATGGAACGTGGTGACGCGATTGTCGAATCGGGTAAAATCGAAGCCCGTTTGCCACGCGACCAAATGATTCCCAAAGAAAATTTACGCATTGGCGACCGGGTGCGCGCCTATATTTTGCGCATTGACCGCAGTATGCGCGGCCCACAGGTGATTTTGTCGCGCACGGCACCGCAGTTCATCATGAAATTGTTTGAACTGGAAGTGCCGGAAGTGGAACAAGGCTTGCTGGAAATTAAATCTGCCGCGCGTGACGCGGGCGTGCGTGCCAAAATTGCCGTGTACACCGCAGACAAGCGGATTGATCCTATCGGCACCTGCGTCGGTATGCGCGGCTCGCGCGTGCAGGCAGTAACGGGCGAGTTGGGCGGTGAGCGGGTGGATATCGTGTTGTGGTCCGATGATCCGGCGCAATTTGTGATCGGTGCATTGGCACCGGCCAATGTATCGTCGATCATGGTGGACGAAGAAAAGCATGCGATGGATGTGGTGGTGGACGAAGAAAATCTCGCCATCGCGATTGGCCGAAGTGGTCAAAATGTGCGGTTGGCCTCCGAATTAACGGGCTGGAAAATCAACATCATGACGGCCGAAGAGTCGGCTGACAAAGCGGCTACCGAAACCTCGGCGATTCGTTTGCTGTTCATGCAAAAACTCGATGTGGATCAGGAAGTGGCCGACATTCTGGTGGACGAAGGTTTTGCCAGCCTGGAAGAAATTGCTTACGTGCCGATTAATGAAATGCTGGAAATCGAATCGTTTGACGCCGATACCATTAATGAATTGCGCACCCGAGCCCGTGATGCCCTGGTGACTGAAGCGATTGCCTCCGAAGAAGGCCTGGAGGGCATGGAAGATGCTTTGGTTAATATGGAAGGCATGGATCGTGTTACTGCAGGTAAGTTGGGTCTGGCTGACGTGAAAACCTTGCGAGCCTTTGCCAGCTTGGCTTATGATGAGTTTGGCGCGATTTTGGCCTTATCCAGCGACCGCGCACGTGCTTTAATTACCAATGAATTTAATGATGTGACTGACGATGAAATGAAATTAATTGATGTGAAGTACGACGAGAATGCCAAGGCCTTGCAAGCCAAAGCATGGAGTCTGACGGAAAGCAAGTAATTTAATTGAATATTGAAGCACATAGAAAAGAGGACTGAATGGCGAGTAACAACGTAGCCCAATTTGCCATCGAGCTAAAGATGCCCGAGGATTTGCTGCTAACGCAATTGCGTTCGGCTGGTGTCGCGAAAAATTCCGCGTCTGATCCTTTGTCGAAAGAAGACAAGGACAAATTGCTGGGGCATTTGCGCCGCGCTCATGGCACGGTGCCTGAGAGCGACAAACAAAAAATCACGCTCACGCGCAAAGAAACCAGCGAGATCAAGCAAGCTGACGCGACCGGGAAATCTCGTACCATTCATGTCGAAGTTCGCAAAAAACGTACCTTCGTCAAGCGTGATGAAAGTAATGTTGGTGATGTCGGCGTCAGCGAGGCGGCCAGTGACGAACATGTGGCCGAAGCAGCGCATGAAGCGGTGGCAGACACATCTGTGGCGGTCGATGACGTGGTGGCCCGGCGGCGTGACGAAGAGGAAGAAGTGCGTCTGCAGCATGAATTGAAAGCGCGTCAGGAAGCGGAACTGCGTGAAAAGCAAGAGCGTTTGGCGCGCCTTGATGCCGAGCGTGCTGCGCAGGAAGAAGCGACCAGTAAAGCGCAGCAAGAAGCACTGCTGGAAGCAGAACGCCAGGCCAAAAAGGCGGTAGAAGAGGCGGTTGCGGCTGGTATGGCGCAAGCTGCGGCTGAAGAGAACAGGCGTTTGCGTGACGAAGAAACCCGCAAAAAAGCCGAACTGGCTGCCAAAGATGCGGCTGAAAAAGCGGCGTCGGCGGATCGGGCACGCAAGGCCGTGGCAGACGAAGTGGCGCAGATCAAGGCCATGATGAATGCGCCGCGTCGTCAGGCCAAGCCGGCAGCACCTGCGCCCGTGCCAGTGGTTGCGCCCGCCGCAGCCACGGCAGGAGCCAATGCTGCTGCAGGCGCTACCGCGGCTGCTGGCGCGACAGGCCCTGCTGGTGCTACGGGCACTGCACCAGCCAAAACCAAAGCACCCGCCGAAGGCACCTTGCATAAGCCTGCGGATAAAAAACCGGGTGAAAAGAAAGACGAGAAAAAGGTTGTAACTGATAAAAAGTCGATCAAATCGGCGAATATGTCGTCAACCTGGCAAGAAGATGCCAAGAAGCGTGGCCCTGCTGGCGGTGGTTTAAAAACCCGTGGCGGTCATGGCGGTGGCATGGCAGCGCGCGATGCGGGCCGTGATGGCGGCGGCGCGCGTGATTCCGGCTGGCGTAGTGGTGGTAAAGGTCGTCGTGGTGGTGGCCATCATGACGAGCGCGAAAGCAATTTCCAGGTGCCAACCGAAGCCGTGATCAAAGAAATTCATGTGCCGGAAACCATTACCGTGGCCGATTTGGCGCACAAAATGGCGGTGAAAGCATCGGAAGTCATCAAGCAGTTAATGAAGCTGGGCCAAATGTGTACCATCAACCAGGTGCTGGATCAGGAAACGGCCATGATTTTGGTCGAAGAAATGGGCCACAAAGCCTTGGCGGCAGAGCTTGATGATCCGGAAGCCATGCTTCTTGATGGTGGCGAACAACAGCATTTTGAAACCATTCCGCGCGCCCCGGTGGTGACGGTGATGGGCCACGTTGATCATGGTAAAACGTCTTTGCTCGATTATATTCGTCGCTCCAAAGTGGCCTCCGGCGAAGCAGGCGGCATTACCCAGCACATTGGTGCCTACCACGTGGAAACCCCGCGCGGCATGATTACCTTCCTCGATACGCCGGGACACGAAGCGTTTACCGCCATGCGTGCCCGTGGTGCCAAGGCCACCGATATTGTGATTCTGGTGGTGGCAGGTGAC
This sequence comes from Burkholderiaceae bacterium, assembly GCA_046597185.1. Taxonomy (GTDB): domain Bacteria; phylum Pseudomonadota; class Gammaproteobacteria; order Burkholderiales; family Burkholderiaceae_D; genus CAMBDR01. Next base: position 10,522 of record JBKJLF010000466.1, read on the forward strand.
GATGGCGTGATGCCGCAAACCCGTGAAGCGATTGCCCATGCCAAGGCCGCAGGCGTGCCGCTGGTAGTGGCGATTAATAAAATGGATAAACCCGGTGCCAATCAGGATCGCGTTACCCAGGAACTGATTGCCGAACAAGTGGTGCCGGAAGAATACGGCGGCGAATCACCCTTCGTGCCCGTTTCAGCGAAAACGGGTATGGGGATTGATGCCTTGTTGGAACATGTGTTGTTGCAGGCCGAAGTGTTGGAATTGAAAGCCTCGGTCGATTCGCCCGCCCATGGTTTGGTGGTGGAAGCGCGGCTCGACAAAGGGCGCGGCCCGGTTGCCACCATTTTGGTGCAGTCTGGTACCTTGCGCCGTGGCGATGTGGTGTTGGCGGGTTCGGCTTATGGCCGGGTGCGCGCCATGTTGGATGAAAACGGTAAGAGTATTACCGAAGCGGGGCCTTCGATTCCGGTTGAAATTCAAGGCTTGACCGAAGTGCCGGTGGCAGGTGAAGAAGCGATTGTGTTGGCCGATGAACGCAAAGCGCGTGAAATTGGTTTATTCCGTCAAGGTAAATTCCGCGACGTGAAACTGGCCAAGCAGCAAGCTTCCAAGCTGGAAAACATGCTCGAACAAATGGCCGAAGGCGAAGTCAAAAATCTGCCTTTGATCATCAAAACCGACGTGCAAGGTTCGCAAGAGGCTTTGGTGCAATCTTTGATCAAACTCTCCACGTCGGAAGTGCGGGTACAGATTGTGCATGCAGCGGTGGGTGGTATTTCTGAGTCCGATGTCAACCTCGCGGTGGCCTCGAAAGCCGTCATCATTGGCTTTAACGTGCGGGCCGATGCACAGGGGCGTAAGCTGGCGGAATCGAATGGCGTGGATATTCGTTACTACAACATCATTTATGATGCGATTGACGAAATCAAGGCGGCGATGTCGGGCATGTTGGCACCCGAGAAGCGCGAACATGCTTTGGGTATGGTCGAAATTCGTCAGGTTATCACGGTCAGCAAAGTGGGTGCAATTGCCGGTTGTCTGGTCACCGATGGCGTGGTGAAACGCACGTCCATGGTACGCTTGCTGCGTAATAATGTGGTGATCTGGACTGGTGAAATCGACTCCCTGAAACGCTTTAAAGATGACGCCAAAGAAGTACGCTCCGGTTTGGAATGCGGTCTCTCGCTGAAAAACTACAATGACATCAAAGAGGGCGATCAGCTCGAAGTCTTTGAAGTACAAGAAGTGGCGCGTACCCTGTAATTTTATTTTTTTCTCTCTCCCCGCAAGGCAGCTTCGTGCTGCCTTGTTTATTGCATATGAACAAACATAGTAAAACCATGCCTGCGCGCGCCATGCGTGTGGCTGACCAAATCCAGCGGGATTTGGCCGAACTGATTGCGTTTGAAGTGAAAGATCCACGGATTGGCTTGATCACCTTGACCGAGGTGCAACTCACGCCCGATTATGCCCATGCCAAAGTGTATTTTACGATGCTCAACGACAACCCGGATGCGATCCGGCACACCGTGGAGGGCTTGGCCAAGGCCGCAGGTTATTTGCGTGCCCTGCTGGGCAAGCGTTTGCACATCCATACTTTGCCGCAATTGCATTTCTTGCACGATGCCACCACCGCGCGCGGCATGCAATTATCGGCTTTGATTGATCAAGCCAATGCCACACGGGCTGAGGATGCAGACGAGTAACGTAACCCACGCCACCCCGGCCACCCCCGCCAATCAGTCTGACAAGGCCAATCCGCCCAAAAAGCCCAAAGTAGTGCGCCGTGCAGTTGATGGCGTGTTGTTGTTGGATAA
>JBKJLF010000535.1:0-2947 GCA_046597185.1 Burkholderiaceae bacterium
GCTGCGCCTGTGCAATGTGCTGACATCACAATTACCGGGGTGCCACTTTTTTTAAGTGCGGGTAATAAGTTCAGGCCTTGCAGCACGCCACTTTTATCCAATTTTAAATCCAACAGCGCAATGTCAAACTTCTGCGTTTGAAGTTGCTGTAGTGCTGCCGCCGGGTTATTGACCGTACTTACCTGAAATTGGGCCTGCAATTTGGGCACCAACAAGGTGGTGAGTAGCATTTGATCTTCTATGAGCAATAAAGAGTGGCGCATGGTGGGTTTATGTAAATGGCGATTTGGTTGTAAAAAGTAGCGCTTACCGATTAATTTTGTGGATGGTAGCGCATGCGCACCGATAGCACAAGTCACGATCTGCGTTTTTGCGGAATAAACAACAAAACCATTCTGGCGGGTAATATTTTTAAGCATTCGCCGCGTGGGAAGTCGTGTGTTACGGTATTATTCATGGCGATTTTTTAATTAAATGATTCATTGGCATGCATTGCAGAATCGTGAATGCTACTTCTGTTATTGCTGAATTGCGTGTTTTGCATTGGTAAATGCGATGGGTAGCATGGGTTATTTCACGGGTATGGTGATGTAAAATTGGGGCCTGGTTGGTGGGCAAAATGGTCGTTAGTTTTTTTGCGGCCGTTGGTAAAATATTGCCAGGAAATAATTTAAAGCAAGGCAATTCATTTAATTTGATTGCCAATATATGGCGGTGCGGGGTGTAATTCGCCAAGCGTGACTATGCCATCAAAACCGGTTTGCTGCTCGGCGGTTGATGGGTTTAAAGCACTTATACCGCAAAACATGGGCTTGCCAGTACAGCCCCAAACCTTCCCACCCGGATATGTGAAATTAATTGAAAATACAGGGGTAAATTTTTCTAAGAACGATGCCATAGAATAAATTTCATCGGCTTTTCTTGCATGCTTATTCCCAGCAAGGATAATTATTTTATGTTGCTTGTAGTTGATTGCTCTGGTGTATATACTTGTTGCCATTGCCAAATCATTATTAATACTGTGATCTTCTTTGTTGTTGCCAAAATTAAGTGGGTTATTGCTTGCTTGATAAAAAAATGGAAAAACTGCATGCCCACCCTTTGCCAATTTTCTTGCATGCTCTATCAAATCAAACACTGCTGTACTTGCTTGGCCCGTAGGCCTTTTCCAGAAATCAGCACCGATTAGTTTTTCATTATCTTGTACCGCGCCATTTGAAAAATGATAGGCGTTCAAATATGCTTGATATTCAGTTGGCAACTCCAAACCCAGCAAAACCGGGATCTTTTTTTTTGCATAATGGCAAACTAATTTTGCGGCGAATTCTGGCATTTCTTTCGTGCCATGGATTTCACCAACTATGATCACTTGGGCTGTAATTTTTTCAACAAATGGCGGTACTTGTGAATCGCAATCTACATTTGCCAAACTAGAAGCGCCAAAGAAAATACCAAAAGTGAGAATTATTAAGTTGAAGTTTGGTTTCATGGCAAAATCAATTATTGGAATGTGTATTTAATGGGTGATGTGATATGTGTATCGCCTATTTCGGCCAGTTGTGCTCGCAAAAGCAATTCGTCGGCGCTACCTATATAATCTGAAAAGTTAGCCCAATTTTTATTTGTTTCTAACCCTGCTTCTTTGGTCAAAAATTGGCATACTGCACGCATGACTTGGATTTTTGGATTTTGCTTCTCAAGGAATAAAAATTGCCCTTGTTCATTAATTTCCAAAAATACAACCTCGCTATTTGGCGTGACGATTAGATCAACGCTACCAAATTTTAAGTTCATTTTTGCCATGAAGAGTAGTATTTTTGATTTTATTTCTTCGCTGAGCACGTATGGTTCAATAGCCATCGTCCTTTTATACGCATCCATACGCCAATCGACCTGTGAATGCTCATGTTTTTGTGAATCCAGTTTTGCGGCGATTATTGTACTGCCTAAAACTAATACACGTAGTTCAAACGCTTTCTCTATCTTCTCTTGATAAATTGCGGGGCAGAGTTGAATAGCCATATCATCTTGCAAATGCTTGGAATTGATTAAATACGTTGGTTGATGATATTCAACATTTTGCTCGCGCCAACTTCGTGGGTAAAATGGTTTCATGATAATTTCACCACCGTGTTTAGTGCAAAAAGCACGCGCATCACGTGGGCTGTTGCCCATAATCGTGGCTGGAACACAAAAGCCAACCGCATGCGCGACTTTTAATTGATACGCTTTATTTTTGGCATTTGCAAGGGCTTCAATTGGGTTTAACCAAGGCACCCCCGCCCCAAGAGCGACATGGACGATGCTCCACCAGTTATCAATGAATGCACGCACTTCATTTGCCGAATCATTTAGGTCGTCTTCATGCACGCCAGCAAAATCAAAGTACGTCGGATTACTGACCAAACGGCGGCACCAAACTGCCCGAATTGTTTCAAGCGCAACCGTTTCATTTTGATGATTGCATGCGGTAAGCTGAATTGCCGCTTTATTTGCCAGAACTGGGGCAAATGTGAAAATATTGTTTGTTGGAAATGTTGATGTGTCAACAATCGATGTTTTGATTTCTGCCGTGTTTAAGCCCCATGCAATCGCTCTTGCGTGGCTATCATTACGAAAAGAAATTATAAGTATACTCATTGGCCACGAACGGTAAGGTTAGTTTTTAAAGAATTGACGTTTCTAATGCATTAACGTGTTACGGCATTTAACGCTTATCCGGCGTCAAATTTTAATAATTATTGAAAATATGACGCAAGAAATACACGCCATATTTTCACAGCAATTCTCAATTTAAAAAATACCATAAAAGCAACAGTGTATTTCCATTACGACACTGTCTTCAACAGCACCAAAATATGTACAAATAAAGCTTGTAAACAGCAGCCAGCGCAACCTGCAAAAGGGCCATGGAAAGAACAATGCCACCGCAATATTTGGGGTTCAT
>JBKJLF010000614.1:0-3781 GCA_046597185.1 Burkholderiaceae bacterium
TTCATTACGTCGGCGCACCCATCGATCAAGAGGCACTGTTGCGTTATGTGATCGGATTTAGACAGCACAATGAATTTCATGAACAATGTGTGGAGCGAATATTTGTCGATATTTTACGTCAATGCCGCCCTCAAAAATTGTCAGTTTATGCACGGTATACGCGACGAGGTGGACTGGATATTAATCCTTGGCGCAGTAATTTTACCAGTAACCAAATTCCGTCGAATTTAAGATTGGTGCGACAATAGAAGAAATGGATAATGCCCGTGGAGAGCATGTTAAAAAAGACATCGCGTTGTTGGTAAAAATGCGACTAAACTCGCATACTGTCCATGGATAATTTAAAATGGTCACTTAGCATCCGTTGTTGGCTAAGGTTTTGTCGTTGTTTTGTTTGTGCGTTGCCTTATATGACCTGGTATTATGACTAACCTCAGTAAAATATTATCAAAAGAAAATGTCATCTTAAACCTCGAAGTGTCCAGCAAAAAGCGGGCATTTGAGCAAGTTGGCTTGATCTTTGAAAACAATTGCGGCATTGCCCGCTCCGTGGTCTCTGACAATTTATTTGCCCGAGAACGTTTGGGTTCGACTGGTTTGGGGCATGGTGTTGCTGTGCCGCATGGCAGAATTAAAGGTTTTAAAGGCTTAAAGGCCCCACTGGCGGCATTTGTGCGCCTGGTTGAGCCGATTGCATTTGAATCGCCCGATGGTTTGCCGGTGAATCTGTTGTTTATTTTACTCATTCCCGATAACGTCACCCAACAGCATTTGGAGATTTTGTCTGAAATTGCCGAAATGTTTTCTGATGATGAATTTCGCAGCATTTTGACAACCGATCCTGATCCTGCTTCGGTGCATCATCGTATTGTGAGCTGGCAGCCTAGCCTGCACAGCATTGCTTAAACCCTTTTTAGCACTGCCCTTCTGCCATGATGCAAGCGCCCTTAACCATACAGCGACTCTATGATGAGAATCGCGAAAACCTGCAATTAGGCTGGTTCGCCGGTTTTCCCGGTGGTGAACGCTTGATTTTGGGCGATACCGCATCCGCTGCCGATCAGGTCGGCCACTTAAATTTGATCCATCCGGGCCGGATTCAAATCTTTGGACATCAGGAAGTCAATTACTACCAACGCCTGAAAGCCGAATCGCGCGCCTACCATATTGAAGAATTGGTCGCTGGCGGCCCGCCTGCTTTAATTATTGCGCAAGGTCTGGAAACCCCGCCGGATATTTTGGCCATTTGCGATGAACGCAATATCCCCTTATTTTCCACCCCCTTGCCCGCTGCACAAGTGATTGATTATTTGCGTGTGTATTTGTCCAAAAAACTGGCGCAACGGGTCATCATGCATGGCGTGTTTATGGATGTGTTGGGCGTGGGCGTACTCATTACCGGCGATTCTGGCTTGGGCAAAAGTGAGTTGGGCTTGGAATTGATTTCGCGCAGCCATGGCCTGGTGGCCGATGACGCGGTTGAATTTGCCCGGATTGCACCGAATATGATCGAAGGGCGCTGCCCTGCACTGTTGCAAAATCTGCTCGAAGTGCGCGGCCTTGGTTTGCTCGACATTAAAGCCATTTTTGGCGAAACGGCAGTGCGCCGCAAAATGCGTTTAAAACTGATCGCCCATCTGGTGCGCCGTCGCACCCAGGAAGAAGAAGCCGAACGCCTGCCGTTTTTGGGCGATACCGAAGACGTGTTGGGTTTACCGGTGCGCAAAGTCATCATCCCGGTGGCAGCCGGGCGCAATATTGCGGTATTGTTGGAAGCAGCGGTACGCAATACCATTTTGCAATTGCGCGGCATTGACACCCTAACCGAGTTTATGGAACGGCAACGCCTGGCCATGAGTGGCGATTAATCATGGAGCGCAACCGTGGAAAATAAGCACCCAGCATGATGCAAATCGTTCTCATCACAGGCATTTCCGGCTCGGGCAAATCGGTCGCACTCAATGTTTTGGAAGACGCAGGTTACTACTGCGTCGATAACCTCCACCCCAATTTACTCGATGAACTGGTGCACACCGTGGCCAGCGAAGGCGTGCGCAAGTTGGCGGTGGCGATGGATGCACGCAGTAGCGATTCCTTGGCCAAACTTCCGCCGGAAATCCAGCAATTGCGCAGCCGCGATGGGCATGATGTCAAAGCCTTATTCCTCACCGCCAGTACCGCAACCCTGGTGGCGCGCTTTTCCGAAACCCGGCGCAGCCATCCGCTCTCGCACCGGGTGCGCAGCAACAACCTGACCCTGATCGAATGCATTCAGGAAGAGCGCGAAGTGCTGGCTGCGATTGAAAATTTGGGGCAAAAGATCGATACCTCGAATTTAAGCACCAATCAATTACGCCAGTGGATTAAAAACTTCGCCACCCAACAAGCCGCGCCTCTGACCTTGTTATTTGAATCGTTTGCTTATAAACACGGCGTGCCGCTGGATGCAGATTTCGTGTTTGATGTGCGCATGCTACCCAACCCGTTTTATGATCTCAAACTGCGCCCCCTGACCGGACGCGATGCCCCGGTCGCGGCGTTTCTGGATGCGCAAGCCGAAGCGCTGGATTTAAGCAATGATATTTACAGCTTCATTGCAAAATGGTTGCCTGCCTTCAAAAATGACAATCGCAGCTACCTCACCGTTGCCATCGGCTGCACGGGTGGCCAACACCGTTCGGTGTATTTGTGCGAACGTCTGGCGCGCGCATTTGCCGAACATGAAATGGTGGTGTTACGCCATCGCGAACTCAGTTAATCAATTCAACCCGTCATGCAAACACCGCCCGAACGCCTGGCATTTATCAATGCTCGCCGTGATCAGGCCGGGGCTTGGGTGGCCGGGAAAAGCAAACCACCGACAGCCTATGAGCCAAGTCTGCCAGAATCAATATTCAATACCAGTATCACAAATTACCAAATAAGTAGCAATTAACGAAACCTTACTTGCCGCAATTGACCCCAGAACTTGGTCGCGGCACCATGCTCACTCAACTTATCACTGGAGTGCGTCATGTTTATTCAGCGTTATCGCCATCACCTGTTATCCGGCGTTGCCGGGCTGATCGTAGGCGGCTTGTTTTTGCATGCGCCGATCCCGCAAGACCCCGGCTTTCACCAATTTGCCGATGCGCGCAGCCTGGGCTCGATTGTCAATTTTTTCAACGTGGCCTCCAACGCCCTGTTTTTGCTGGTGGGCATACTGGGTTTGCTGCGCACTCGCCAGATTGACCGACGTGAAGCCCTGCCTGCCTATATTATGCTGTGTAGCAGCATCGCCCTGGTGAGTCTGGGTTCGGCGCTTTACCACTTGGCACCGGGCAATCTCACGCTGATTTGGGATCGTGTGCCGATCAGTATTGCCTTCATGGCTTTGTTTTCGATGTTGCTGCATGAGCGCGTGCTGCCCGCCAACGCCCCCGCCACGCTCTGGCCCATGGTCGGCGCGGGTTTGCTGGCCGCCGGCTATTGGTTATGGACCGAGCAACACGGCGTGGGCGATTTACGCGCCTACGCGTTGGTGCAATTTTTACCCATCGCCTTGATGCCGCTCATTTTGTGGCTGTTTCCCAAACACTATCTGAACAATAGCTGGCTGTGGCGCGCGCTGCTTTTATATTGTGTCGCCAAACTGGCCGAGCATTTTGATCTGGCCATCTTCGATGCGTTGCAAGTGGTCAGTGGGCATACACTCAAGCATGCCTTGGCCGCCTTGGCCGCATGGTGCATTATTTTGGCCTTGCCGGGTTCAAGCAGCGTGCCAATCCGTGGCACAATGTCG
>JBKJLF010000714.1:0-20847 GCA_046597185.1 Burkholderiaceae bacterium
CTTGCGCGCCACTCGGCTACCTCGCGCTCCAGGCGGCGTTTGGTGAGTGCACGTTCCACCACCACTTTCAAAATATCCGGGTCGAGCGGTTTGGGTAAAAAATCCCACGCGCCCAGGCTGATGGCGCGCAAGGCCAGCTCGCGCTCGGCGTGGCCGGTCATCACCACCACCGGCGTCCCGGCTAAGCCCGGCAACAGCGCCAAACCTTCGTCCGGCGTAAAAGACGGCGGTAGGGCCAGATCCAGCAAAACCAGATCAAAACTGTTTTGCGCCGTCAATTGCAGCACCGCTTCGGCGGTGGCCGCCATTTTAACGGCATAGCCAAGGCCAGTTAGCCAGTTGCCGCACAGGCGCTGGAAGGCGGGTTCATCATCGACCAGTAAAATGGATTGCATAGTGGATTGGCTATTCATGGTGCGCTCGGTAAAGTAAGTTCAAAACAGCAGTTCCAGCCGGGGCGCGCTACCAGTTGCACCTGACCGCCATGCGCTTCGGTTAAGCGCCGCACAATCGCCAGCCCCAAACCGGTGCCGCCGGGGCGGCGGGTTTTAAAAGCCTGAAACAAATCGGGGGCCAAATCCGCTGCCACGCCGGGGCCGTTGTCGCATACCCGTAGCACCAGCATGCCAGCCTGGCCGTCCATGCCAACCGTGCCGCGCTCAGCTTCGATGCGCAAGCGTGGCTGCGGACGCCCGCGTAACATGGCAATCGCATTATTGAGCAGGTTGACCAGGATTTGCTCGGTGCGCAGCCTGTCGCTCAGTGCATATAAATCGCTGGCGATATCGAGTTCGATATCGATCTGCACGTTGCCATGGATGGCCACGATGGTGCTGGCCAATTGGCTTAATTGCACGGCTTGGCAGTTGAGCTTGATTTCGCCGGAATAGCTGAGCAAATCTTGAATCAAGTGATCGGCGCGTTCGATTTGGGCGCGGATTTCGGCGCGGGTTTCCACGTTGCAGCTTACCGCCGCCATGCTGATGATATTTAAGGGATTGCGTAATTCATGTGCCACCGTGGCCGCCAGGCCGCCCAGTTCCAGCAAATGCGCTTGCTGCAGGCGGCGGTTTTCTTGTTCCGCATACAGCAATAATTGATCGAGCCGGGCGCAAGCGGCTGCCAGCAGCGCGCCAAACACTTCACCCACCCGCAATACCGAGGGCGTGGCCCCTTCCCAGGCAATTAAATCACAGGCCCAGTTGGGGCTGTTGGCTTGATTTGGCGCAATCGTTGGCTTGCGCCAGCAATGCAGGCAGGGCATGTCGGCGATATTTTCCGGCGTGCGGCTACCCAATACCACGGGTATGGTTTGGCGCAAGTGCGAGCCTAACAGCGCGCTGGCCACGGCTTCCAGTTCTTGCCAATCGTGCGCCGCTTCCAGTTTTACGCGCCATTCGGCCAGCACCCCGGTTGCCAAGTGGGTGCCGGGGAAGATGAATTTTTCCATCACATGCCGTATCGGGCGCTCCAGCGCCAAGATCGTGAACAACATGGCGCTACCCTGTAGCCAAAGCTGCCACAAGGGGAGATTCGCCAGCGGTGCAATGCCGATTTTGGCCGCCAAGCTAATCAGCAAACCGGCAGCCGCAATCGCCAGCAAACCCAGCGCCAGCCAAGCCAGCAGGCGGTTGGCCCACAGGTTAACCGCCATCAAATCATAGCGCAACACGCCAAACACCAGCAGCACCGCATAAAACGGCAGCAAAATCACGCTATACGGAAAAATGTCAATGCCAAACGAAGCGTTTAAAAACATCAAGGTGGAAGCGGAACCCCACACGCCGGACAAACACAAGGCCAAAATTTGGCCGCGTTTTTTGGGTGCGGCAGCAGGCCATGCCATCAACAGTAAAATGTAAGCCCAGGAGCTGATGGCGGTTACCACAATACCCGGAATCCAACCCCATAGCGGAAACACATAATAGCGCCGAAACTTAAGCCAAGGCAGCATCTGGCCCATGTCGAACACGGTAATCAAAATAATCAGCAGCAGCGCCCCGATATACCAGGCAACAATCGGCAGCAGGCGCACCCGCCCCAGAAAGCGGAACACGAAATGCAGAAACAGCACTGCATTCATCGGCCCGGTATTGACCAGCATTTTGCCGATGTGGCTCTGCTGCTCGCTACCCAGATTAATCATCAACTGGCCGGTGCCCCACAAGCCAATGCCCAAACAAAACAGCGCCAGCGCCTTCATGCCTGGCTGGCGGCCAGCCTTCACCCACAGCCAAATCGCCAGTACGGGGCTGATCAGGCTTTGCAGGATGAGCGAGAAATAGTAAATGCGGTAGGCATCCATGGTGGGCGACCAGAGTTAATTATTCAGTCGGAGACAGGCTGTCACCGACTGACTGCCGTCTTTGCTCGTCATACACCCGGCGAATGGTGTAGCCATCAAATTCTGTGGGGAGTATTTTCATTGCGCGGAATCCTTTATTGGTCGTTGACGGCTTCATTCAGCCACCCAGGCGCTTCAAAATCAAAACCCGATCAAGAAAATAACAGTGCCTGTAAAAATATTATTCATTGATTTTATTCACTTTAAAAAAAGGTGCCTTCATCCAGCCCGCCATTCAATCAAAACCCAATCAAGAAACTTATGCCCAATGGGGCAGGTAGCCCGCACGTGGGTGTTCCGTGTCTGCAATACGAATCCAACCGGCGGCCAGGGCCCTGTTAATTACCGTGGTCGCTTGCCCTGCATCAGGCATGCGTCAAAGGCACTTAACTGGTTGGCAAAAAGAATCGCGCCCAGATTGGTGATATTCCAGCGATCACCGACATCTTTCACGATAATTCGGTCGGCGGCTTCAAGGCGATCAAAGATACGCTTTCGATTGGCCAGCAGAGGCTGTTTGGATAAACGGAAATACTGGCTGTAATCCAGCAACGCCAGCACTTCATCGCTTGGGGTTCTCCACAAAATCGGCATACAAAGGCAATTCTAACATCTTCCAACCCTGACAAATGCGCGTGTTGTGGTGGTTTCTTCGATTCTGGTTTGCCTGGCCGCTAAGTCTGCCAGATATGCTGGCCGATAAGCAACTTGATAGCCCAACCGACCCAACTGTATAGCAAGCTTACAGTTACGCACCAGCGGCGCAAATAAAATCCTTTAAAAACAATGGCTTGGTGATTATTGGCAAGTGGCATGGGTTTTGCACTTATCAGGTATCAACCTGTGAGAGCCATCATGAACATTCAACTTACCGCCGTCGTCAGCCATGTCATCCCTTACCGCACCGCATGGGTGCGCCTCAACCGTGTGTTGGCATGGGCCATGCTGGCAGCGCCTGTGTTTGAACTGGTATTGAAAATCAGTTTGGCTAACAGCATTCTGGCTGATTTCGTTCTGATGTTGGCGCATGGCGCATTATCGTTGTGGCTGTTTGGGGTGCCCAAGTTGAAGGGGAAAAATTTTATTTTTACCATGCACATCATGGGCATTCGGGCCATGGGTTTGAGTCCGCGTAACCTTTTTTTATTGTCAGGTTACCGGATTGCGCTCCCCATCGTTATTTTGAGTCTGGGATTTATCTCCCCATGGTTTTTACTACTCATCATATTTGCGCTCTATCCATTTCTTAGATGGGGCATCTCGCTGATTCAACACATTTATCTGGCACTCAAATATGCCCTGCAACGCTATCGCTTGTCACCAAACTATGCATATTGGCTCGTGGTGCTCTACCTCGGGCTGTGGTTGGCAAATGTCTTTAAATAATCATCTCAGGAGTAATATCATGACTCATCTTGCCAGTGCTATCGGCCAAGCATTTATCTTGCCAAATCATGAGCGCGTTTGTGAAAGCGCTCGTGTCAGCGCACCCGCCGCCTCTTTGCCACCACTGAAAAAATTGGATCGGCGCGCGGCAGGCTTGCCGCATTTGACTGCCCTGGGTAGCGATTTTCAGCTTGTCACGCCGTTCCAGCGCCTGCTGGGGCCAGGCTTACCCTTACTCTCGCTGCTGATGTTTGGTGTGTCTTATGGCTTCGGTTATTATGCCTTGCTACCCGTGATTTTGTTGATGCATTTTATTGTTGCGGTGCGCTTCACGCATGATTTGCTGCATGGTACGGCCGGTGTTAGCCCCCGCACCACCGAATGGGGCTTGTTTGCCATGAGTTTGTTGTTGCTGGAAAGCGCGCATGCCTTTCGGGCCGGGCATTTACATCATCATAGCCATTGTTTGGGGGAAGATGATTTTGAAGGCGCGCCCGCGCATGTGAGCTTGTTTGCGGCCTTGGCGGCAGGGCCGCTGTACATTCCACAATATTGGTTGCATGCGTACCGCCTTGGTAAAAACCAGGAGCAAAAGCGCTGGATGCGGGTGGAATTGCTGGCCGCCATTGGCCTGGTGTTGTGTGCGATTGCCTTGCTGCCTTGGAGTGCCGCGCCACTGTGCTATTTTGTGGGCGTCTGGCTGGGTAGCTGGTTTTATCCGATCACTACGGCATGGTTGCCCCACTTTAAACCAAATAATGCCGTGCTGGGGCAGGCGCGCACCGTGCGTGGCAAAATTATACCGGCGTTGCTGTGCAATCTGTCCTATCATCTGGAACATCATTTGTATCCGCAGGTGCCCAGCTATAATTTGGCACGCCTGGCTAAGCAGCTTGACCCCCATTTCGCCAGAATGGGGGTAGCCGTGCCAAGGGTGTATTGATGGCATTGGCTTGGTTGTTGGCTTATTTTGCCGTCGTAGCCTTGGGCAGGCGCTGAATCAATAAGCCCAGGCTATCTGCCAGCGGGCTGGCCGCGCCATCATGGTTCGCCATCACCGCCACCGTAAAGCCTTGATCAACAAACATATCCAGTTGCGAATTCAAACCGGTGAAGCCGCCGCTATGCCCAATCACCCGGCCAGCCGGGGTGGGGCGGATCTGAAAACCGTAGCCATAGCCATGTTTGCTGTGATCTTGCCACAGCGTTGCCAACGTCGCCGGTTTGACCAGCTTGCCCGCCTGCAAAGCTTGCGCAAAGCGTAGCAAGTCGGGCGAGGTGGCATAGCCGCCGCCAGCCGGGCCACCGCGCAGCACGTGTTTGAAAGTATTTTCCAGCCATGGGGCGCTGCCGCCGAAGTCGGGGAAATAACCCATGGCCAGGTTTTCTACCGGTTCATCCAAGGGGTAGCTATCGCTGTTTTTCATGCCCGCTGGTTGGTAGACGTTCTTGCGTACGTAATCAAAATAATTTTGTCCGCTGACTTTTTCAATCACCACGCCCAGGAGCAGCATGCCGGTATTGCTGTAGGCATAGTTGCTGCCGGGTGGGAATTTGAGTTTGTCGCCATTCACCAGCGGTTTGTAGTCGTCCAGTTCGCGGAACAGGTCGCGCGAGCTTTTTTCATAGGTTTCGTTAAAGTAGCTGCCCAGGCCCGAAGTGTGGCTTAATAATTGATGAATCGTGATTTGATCGGTGATCTCTTTGGGGAGCCAGGTGTCATCAATATATTTGCTGATTTTATCGTCATACGCCAGCTTGCCCTGTTCCACCAATTGCGCAATCGAAACGGCGGTGAACATTTTATTCATTGAACCCAGATTGAATTTGGTATCGATATTATTCTTCACATGATAGCGTTTGCTGGCTTCGCCACAGGCCATGCTGAGTATCACTTTGTTGCCGTGCGCAATCATTGCGCTGCCGGAAAATACTTGTTTCTCGCAGCCTTTTTGCACCAATTTTTGGGCTTGATCCAGCATCGCCTGTTCGTTGGCCAGGGGTTGGGTTTTGCCTTGCGGTGGCAGCGCCCGAGTCAAACGGAATCGTTTGATCAGCGGTTTGGGGTCATTGGTCAATTCCATTTCGATGGCATGCCAGCCACCGTACAGGCGGTCTTTCAGGATAAGCACGCGTTTATCGGGTGTGGCAGTTTGGCTTGGGAAAGTGCGTAGTGCATACCAATCCAGCCCTGTGGTTTGCTGCCATAAACCGGAAAAAAATTCCAGGTGAGCATCAAACGGAAAACGCTTTTGGAATTCCGGGGTGGTGTATTTTTCAATAAACTCGCGCACCGCTTCGGGTTTATGCGTATTAAGCGTGGTCAGTATGGCTTGAATCGGCACGAGGCTGGCGTCTTTAGGGAGCGCGGTTTGGTCTTCGAAGTTTTCAGGGGGCGGGGTTTGAGCCTGGCTGGCCTGGTGCGGCAGAGCCAATAACAGTGGGAGTAAAATTGCAGCGAGGGTGGTATGACGCATATTGATCTTTCGATTGAACAGTGGGTATAACAACGGGGCCATTCAGACCCCCGCTGTGGATTCGTTGTGGATTATATATCATTAGATTGGCATGGTATGCCCGAGTTCAGGGCTTGGCTTTGAGTGCATCCAACTTCGCTTGCACCTCGTCCATGGCCTTTTGCAAACCGACTTTGCGCCAAGGTTCGGCAATCTTATCCAGCACCGGTTTGGTGGCCAGCAATTGCGCAGTGAGTAAGGCTTGGTCGGCAGGGACCGCAATGTCCGGCTTGACGCCCGTGCCTTCCCAATTGGTTTTGGTAATCGGGCTAATTGCGCGCCCATTGGGAATAAACACCGCAATGTGCTGGGCCAGTTTATAGCCATCACCCGGATTCGCGCCGCCGCCCGTGGTAGCGCCCACCAGCGTGGCGCGTTTCAGATTTTTCAGATTGTAGCTAAATTCTTCCGCTGCCGAAAAAGTGCGCTCGCTGGTCAGTACATACACCGGTTTCTCGCCGCCAAAGCGCTTGCCTGGCACCACCGCGTGCGTCCAAAACTGGCGGGTTTGATTGCCTTCGCGGAAATACAAGTCGTTGAGGTGGACCAGTTCCGGGTCAAACAAATAGCTGCTGATCAGGGCTACCATGGCCGGGTCGCCACCACCATTTTTGCGCAAGTCGATAATCAGGGCATTTGCGCCGCTGGCCACCGTCATGGCGGCCGCTACCACTTCGCCGCTGGTGTCGGCACTCAGAAAGCCGCCCAATTCCAGATAGCCGATATTGCCTGGCAGGCGCTCGTATTTTTCTACGCCATAATTGCGCAGGCGTTCAAATTCGAGCGCTTTTTCAATTTCAGCCTTGCTCGGTTTTTGGGTGGCGCGCTGTGCGGCGGGGATATCTTCCGGCACCGGATCTTGGGAATTCATCAGGCGGATGTGTTTGTCGTGGCTAATTGCGCGCAAGTGTTCGGTCAGCAGTGTGGTCAGTTGATTTGCGCTGGTAATTTGGGCGTATTCACCGCGTTTTTCGCGCGCCTCAATATCTGCCGCCATTTTCTCGCCCACTTCGGGAAAAACATAAAACGCGCGCATTTTACGGCTTAAGTTGCTCAATACCTGGCTGCGGGTTTTGGCATCGATTTGACTATCTGGCGGTAATTGATTCGGTGCTGCTTGCATCTGCGGTGCGGCAGTCGTTTGGGCGATGCCAACACCAGTGTGTAAGCTGAGGCACACCGCACAACTGAGAATACTTGTCTTTAAGAATTTCATTTTGGACCTATCGGAATGTGAATGGATATAATTATTTTGTGGGCCTTTCCTCTGCGAAGATTATATCGGTTACAATGCCTTGGTTTCCGCGAATATACGCGGTTAATTTGATTATTTTCCGAGGAAAACACGGTGTTGGACAAGATCGACCGACAAATCGTCGAATTGCTAAAAAATGATGCGCGCCTGAGCTACCGCGAGTTGGGCGAGCGCGTGTTTTTGAGCGCCAACACGGTGGCAGATCGGGTGCGCCGTCTGTTGCAGGATAAAGTGTTGCTCGGCTTTCATGCCGAAGTCAATTTGGCAGCGCTGGAATTGCCCTTGCAAGCCTTGATTGATATCAAATTGCAATATGCCACCTCGGCAGAAAAGTTTGAAGCGGCCATTGCCACCATCCCCGGCATTATTGAAGCCACGCTGATGACCGGGGCGCATGATTATATGTTGCGGGTGGCGTGTTTTGATCAAGCCGATCTGGTGCGCTTAATCGAAACCCTGCGCGCCCGTGCGGGGGTGCAAGACACGTATAGTCACGTGATTTTGCGTCGGATTGCGGTGCAAGCGCCGCTTTCTTAATACTATTTTTTTTTGCTGGATCATTGCCATCCACGAGTCGCCCATGTCTGTCGTCACCATCACCATTCGCAAGTCCAAGTCGGTCGATTTTAAGACAGGTATTCTGGATGCCGTGCACGCCGCCATGGCCAGTGCGGGCGTGCGCCAGGCTGAGTTGCTACAGGGTTTGATTGAGTTTGATGAAGAAAATTTCCTGTATGATCCGCGCTTCCCGGACGTGCGCACCGAGCGCACCAACGATTTCGTGTTGGTGGAAATCGTACTTGGCAACGAGTGCGGCAGCGCAGCCAGGCAGGAAATTCTGACCAATCTGGCGGGGCAACTCAATGCGCGTGGCTACAACCCGGCCAATGTGAAAGTGGTGTTTCAGGATGCGCCATGGGAAAACTGGTCGCCCGCCGGGGGCGGCATCCCGTAATACTGACCCGGTTATGGGTGAAATTGCTGAATCACTTCAATCAAACCGACGATATTGGCGTTGAGCTCTTCCAATTCTTCGGCGGGAACCCACCATTCGGTGTGGTGGCGGTCGCCGACCTGTTGGATTTGATATTTATCCATAAATTCCTTGCGTACTTCAAAGCGCGTGACGCAGCCGTAGCCGCTGGCTTTCACATTCCAGTCGCGCGCGATTTGGGCCGCGTATGGTTCATTGGTGACCGGGTAAAAAATCGGTTGTTCCGGCAGGCGTGGCGGCCATTTTTTGTAGCCGCTGGCTTGGACCAGGGCCAGCTCGTTCGGGCCAGTGGGGCGATACAGGGTAACGGTGTCTTTTGTGGTGGCTTCCAAAACAGGCGCTTGATCGGCGCTGTGGTGGATGCCATTAAACATCACCACATCGGCAATTTCATAAGGATTAACACCTTCGAGGCAGGCGACGTTAAACGAATACTCGTTTGGATTGGCGCGCCGTTGATGGTGGGTGTAAATGCCGCAGTGGCTGCAAAAATAGTGTTTCGCGGTGTGGGTATTAAACTGATACAGGGTCAAGGCATCTTGCCCCTGCAAAATCGTGATGCTGGCCAAGGGCACTGCCGCCATGATGGCCCCCTTGCGGCGGCACAGCGAGCAATTGCAGCGGTAGGGCGCGGCCAAGCCATCGGGCAAGTCGATTTCAAGCACGACTGCGCCACAATGGCAACTGGCTTTGTGTTTGGCGAGAATTGGGGTGTTGCCGATGGTTTTTAGCATGGGTGGACTCTTGTAAAAATGTGTTGTGGCGAGAAGCGCTTTGCAAGGCGGCAGGAAATTCAGCGATTAAGGCATCATAAATTTCACTGGCTTTAGAAATCATGGCCGATCTCGTCGATTAAATCTTCAAGCGGTTGCGACAGCGCCGCGATGATGGGGCTGATGTCGCCACTCGTATCGTGGTAGTGGATGGCGTTATCGCTCTCTTTTTGCGCCAAATAAAAGTAATTTTCTGCGTTCTTGCTGCTATAGCCTTTCAGTGCTTCCAGCATATACGGGCTATGGGTCGTGACCAGCACTTTTGCGCCCAGTTTGGTCAAGGCGCAAATGATTTTTGCATAGGCAATTTGCCACTTTGGGTGCAGGCTGGTTTCTGGTTCATCCAGGATTAAAATCGTGTCTTCCCGGACGTAATCACCTTTGATTAATAACTCAAGATCGTGTCTTTCTCCGAGATGCGGTGGCGAGAAAAGGCGGCGGAATTCCGGGTGTTGTGCAAGGGATACGTGTCGGCGGATGTCTATCAGAATGCGCTCTAAAACTTGACGTATTCTCGTGTCTTGCATCTTTTTGAGCGCAACCGGATAATTCGAGAAGGCTTGCACCAGAGCGAAAAATACCCGGCCTACCGTACTTTTGCCAACATCGTTCTCACCCGCAATCACCGTCAAATTGCCCAGCTCAACGGCAACGCGAGTGATTGATCCAATGTTCTCAATAATTAATTTCATTGCGCTACCTGTGGTGAATAATTTGCCGTCGAGCCCAGGCTGCATTATCGCATGCAATTTGGCGTTTTAAACCGTGGCGCGGTTTTCTGCGGTTTTGTGTAAACGGCCAACACAAACAAAAACGCCCACTCCGAAGAGCAGGCGTTGTTTGCATGACGAATTCTTGGTGGCCCGGGGCGGAATCGAACCACCGACACAAGGATTTTCAGTCCTCTGCTCTACCGACTGAGCTACCAGGCCAAGAAAGAAGCTATTATAGCAGTCTTTTTTAGGTTTGCAAGTGAAACGCGCACACATGTTGAAAAAATTTGAAAATATACAAAATCGTGGCGGCAGTGCAGGCAGGCCCGGGCAGGCTATAATATGCGCATGAATAAAACTTCCTCCCCCTCTACCCTGGTACGCCTGCCGCAGTCCGATATTATTATCGTTGGCAATGGCGTGATCGCAAAAACTGCCGCGCTCGCGCTGGCGCAAGCTGGCTTGCAAGTGACCACGCTGGGGCCACCTGGCCCGGCCACGCCACCCAAACCACCCAAGCCACTCAAGTCTGCAGCCAGCGCGTGGGATGTGCGCGTCTATGCACTCAACCACACCGCCTTTCATTTGCTCTCCGGCTTAAAAGTGTGGGATGCCATGCATGCCGAACGTATTGCGCCGGTCGATGAAATGGCAATTCATGGTGATGCCAGTCACGCCAATCTTTCTTTTGATGCATTTGCCGCCCATGTTGATGCGCTGGCCTGGATCGTAGAAGACAGCAACCTGAACCAGGCACTCGATGCCGCACTTAAATTTGCCCCCAATTTACGCATGCTGCAAGGCCGCGCCCTCAGTTTAAACAGCGAAGCCAGCCATGCCACCATCCAACTGGACAATGGCGAAGCCTTGCACGCCAGCCTCATCGTCGGCGCAGACGGCGCGCAATCGTGGGTGCGCTCGCAGTGCAATATCGGGCACGATTACCGTTCCTACAAACAACAAGGCGTGGTCAGTAATTTTCATTGCGAACGGCCCCATCGCGGCGTGGCACGTCAATGGTTCACTGGCAGCGATGGCATTATCGCTTTGCTGCCTTTGCCGGATCAACAGGTATCCCTGGTGTGGTCGGCACCGGAGCACCTGGCGCAAACCCTGCTCACCGAATCGCCCAGCCAATTGGCGGCGCGTCTGGCGCATTATTGTGGCGCAGAATTGGGTGAGCTAACCCCGCTGCAACCGGAACTGGTGCGCGGCTTTCCGCTCTCACTAATCAAACCACATACCCTGATTGCGCCCCGCGTGGCCTTGGTGGGTGATGCCGCCCATGTGATACACCCCTTGGCCGGACACGGTATGAACCTGGGTTTTGCCGATATCGCTGATTTATTGCAAGTGATCAGCGAACGCGAAGCCCAACGCGATTGCGGTGACGAGCGCGTGCTGGCGCGTTACGCCCGGGCGCGCAAGGAAGAAGTGTTGTTAATGCAAATGGTTACCGATGGCTTGGCACGCTTATTTGGCGCGAATTTCGAACCTTTACGCGTTTTACGTAATTTAGGAATGAACTTATTTGATAAACTACCACTCTTAAAACAGCGCCTGATCGCCCATGCTTTGGGTAAGCGCGTGCGCTAACCCAATCCTGTTTTAAATCGCTTTGTGATATAAAATACGCAAGTGGATTCAGGCGTAGCAAATAAGGCAATCGCCATGGTCAAACCGAGTAAAACATTTGGAGAAATAATGAAAATAAGTAAAATTGCAGTTTTGATTGCCTCTGCTTTGATGGCGACCATGGCATGTGCGGAACAACCTGCGGCAAAAAAAGCAGGCTATACCGAAGCAGAATTGAAAAAAATGCTGGAACCGCGTTTGGGTGAAGGCGTTAAAATCGATACCATCCGCCCCACCCCGTATTCCGATATGTTGGAAGTGCGGATTGGCTCCGATATTTTGTACACCGATAAAAAAGGCGAATATCTGTTTGTGGGCCGCGTGTTAGCCACCAAAAACATGGAAGACTTAACCAAGGCGCGGGTTGATTTACTCACCAAAGTCAATTTTAACGATCTGCCTTTTGCCGATTCGATTAAAGTGGTACGTGGCGATGGCAAGCGCGTGATTGCCGTGTTTGAAGACCCCAACTGCGGTTACTGCAAAAAATTCCGCCAAACCGTCGCCGGTTTGGATAATGTGACCGTACATACCTTTTTGTATAATGTGTTGTCCGAAGATTCCGCCGTCAAATCGAAAAACATTTGGTGCTCGACAGACCGCAAACAGGCACTGGAAGACTGGATGATTAACGGCAAAGCACCGACAACGGCGGCGGAAGATTGCAAAAACCCGAATGAGCGAGTATCGGAATTGGGCCGCAAGCTAAAAATCAGTGGCACACCCACCATATTTTTTGCCGATGGCAGCCGTATTCCAGGCTTTGTCGAAAGTAAGGTTCTGGAGCAAAAACTGGCTTCAGTGAAATAAAAAAGAGTCAAACAACGGTCAGCCTGGTCTGGCCGTTTTGCATTGGACTGGCGACAAAACAAAAGGCGAAAGTAAATGATTACCTTACATATCAATGGCAAAGAACGGCAAGTCGATATTGACCCGGAAACCCCGATCTTATGGGCGTTGCGCGATAATTTGAATATGACGGGCACCAAATTTGGCTGCGGTGCCGCCCTGTGCGGTGCCTGCACCGTGCATTTGGATGGCGAACCGATCCGCTCTTGCGTGACCCCCGTGTCGGCCGCAGTGGGCAAAAAAATCACCACCATCGAAGCCATGGAACTGGATAAAGTGGGCAAAGCCGTGCAAGAAGCCTGGGTCAAACACGATGTGCCGCAATGTGGTTATTGCCAAAGTGGGCAAATTATGAGTGCGTCAGCCTTGTTGCGCGGCAATAAACACCCGAGCGATGCTGATATCGACAACGCCATGAGCGGTAATATTTGCCGCTGCGGCACCTACCAACGGATTCGGGCCGCCATCAAAGAGGCGGCGCGTCAGTTGGCTTGATTCATGCGCTTGAACCATGGGCTTAATTCATGGTTTGTTGGAAAAATGTAATAAAACATTTATTTCTTAATCTTATGATCAGTCTTGCTGTATAATCCACTTTCGTTCAAAGATAGTCTTTAATGCCACTCAGCAAGGAAAATCATGCGCCTTAATCCACAAACCGAACCAGAACGCCGCCGTTTTTTAAGAACCAGCACCCAAGTCGGCTTGGTTCTGGGGTTTTATGTGGCCAATCCGGGCAAAATGGCTTTGGCCCAGAATTCGCCACCCCCCAGTGAACCGAATGCATTTTTGCATATTGCGCCCGACAACTCGATCAAAATATTGGTCAATCGACTGGAATTTGGTCAGGGCGTGTTGACCAGTTTGCCGATGTTGATTGCCGAAGAACTGGATGCCGATTGGCGTAACGTCCATGCAGAGCTGGCCCCGGCGGGCGATGCCTTTAAAGATCGCGTTAATGGCATCCAAATGACGGGCGGCTCCAGCTCGGTGCGCAATTCTTATTTGCAATATCGCGAAATTGGCGCGAAAGCACGCCAGATGTTATTGGCGGCGGCGGCCAAGCAATGGCAAGTCAATATCGACCAATGCAAAACGGCACCCGGCATGGTATTGGGGCCGAATGGTAAAAAAGCCAGTTTTGGTTCCTTGGCGCAAGCGGCCATGCAATTGCCCGTCCCCGCCAAAGTCAGCTTGAAAGACCCGAAAACTTTCCGCTTATTGGGCAAACCCACGCCACGGCTGGATAGCCGCGCCAAAACCAATGGCAGCCAACAATTTGGTATCGATTTTAGCTTGCCCGGCATGCGCGTGGTCTTGCTTGCGCGGCCACCCGTGTTTGGCGCGAAAGTGGCCAAATTCGACGCCAGCAAAGCGCTGGCGATTAAAGGCGTGCTGGATGTGAAAGAAGTGACGCTGGACCGGGGCGCAACGGGTGTGGCCGTGTTGGCGCAAGGCTATTGGCCCGCGCGCCAAGGGCGTGAAGCGTTACAAATTGAATGGGATAGCGCTGGCGTGGAAAAAGTCGATAGCGCCCGCCAATTGGCGAGTTTTAAAAGCCTGGTGCAAAATCCGGGGGCCATGGCATTGAAAGCGGATATCAGCGCATTGCCCAAGGCCGACAAAAAAATTGTGGCCGAATATGAATTCCCCTATTTGGCGCATGCGCCGATGGAGCCACTCAATTGCGTGATTGACCTCAAAGCCGACAGTTGCAGCGTGTGGGTGGGTAGCCAGTTTCAAACTTTTGATCAGGCCGCCATTGCCAAAACAGCGGGTTTAAAGCCCAATCAAGTGGCTTTACATACCATGATGGCAGGCGGTGGCTTTGGGCGGCGTGCCGTCCCCAGTTCTGACTATTTGGTTGAAGCCGTGCATGTGGCGCGTGCCTTCCCGGGCGCACCGATCAAATTGATCTGGAGCCGTGAAGATGATCTCAAGGGTGGCTATTACCGTCCCTCGCATGTACATCGCGCGCATATCGGTTTTGATGCCAAGGGTGAGGTATTGGCCTGGCAGCATGTGATTGCCGGGCAATCCATCGCTGGTGGTACGCCGTTTGAAGGGTTTATGGTGAAAGACGGGGTGGATAGTTTAATGACCGAAGGCATGGGCGCGCCGTATGCGGTGCCGATGGAATTGTCGGTACATCACCCCAAAGCAAATGTGCCAGTATTGTGGTGGCGTTCGGTTGGATCTACTCATACCGCGTTTGTGATGGAAACCTTGATCGATGAAGCGGCCGAAGTGGCAGGCGTTGACCCGGTGGCTTACCGCAAAAAGCTGATTGGCGAGAAACATCCGCGCCATTTGGCGGCGCTGGATTTGGCGGTAGCGCGTTCGGGCTATGGCAAAGTCAAATTACCCAAAGGCCATGCTTATGGGGTAGCGCTGCATGAATCGTTTAATTCGGTGGTGGCTTATGTGGTGCAAGCGTCGCTGCAAAACGGCGTACCCAAGTTGCATAAGGTAACGGCGGGCGTGCATTGCAATTTGGTGGTCAATCCGCTCACGGTCGAGGCGCAAGTGCAAGGGGCGATACTCATGGCCTTGGGCACCTGCATGCCCGGTTCCGCCATTACCTTGCGTGATGGCGTGGTGGAACAGCGCAATTTTAACGATTACACGGTGGCGCGCATGTCGGATATGCCGCAGGTGGCAGTGCATATGGTGCCATCAAGCGAAGCGCCCACAGGCATGGGTGAACCGGGTTTACCGCCGCTGGCCCCGGCGTTTGCCAATGCTTTGTTCCGCATCACGGGCAAACGCTTGCGTAAATTGCCGTTTGATTTGAAGGCTTAGTAATCTGCTGCGGCTTACTTCGGTAGATCACTTCGTCTGCGCCAACAAGGCTTTTAAGCGCTTGAGCCTGTCCTGCGGCGTGATTTGCTCTTCGATGGGTTGCGCGCTTTGCTGATCGAGCTGCATTTCATTGATAAAACGTGACATCTCACATGTCACGTTTTCGCGCGCGCGGCGGCGTTTTTGGCACCAACTGATATGCAAGCTGCGCTTGGCGCGGGTGATGCCGACATACATCAAGCGGCGTTCTTCTTCAATCCGCGCGCCCAGCGTTTCAAAGGGCGCGTCCGGGTCGCCTTTATGCGGCAAAATCCCTTCTTCCACCCCCACCAAAAACACATGCGGATATTCCAGCCCCTTGGATGCGTGCAGCGTGGACATGCGCACTGCGTCCGGATCTTCGTCCTGCCCTTCCAGCATCGTCATCAAGGCGACCATTTGCGTGAGATCGAGCAAGTTTTTTTCTTCCCCGTCGCCCGAGCGGCCACCTGTGGCTTTTTCTTTGAGCCAGCCGACAAAATCGATCACGTTTTCATACTTGCTTTGGGCTTGCCGTTCGTCAAAGGTGTTGTACAAGTAACCTTCATATTCAATACTTTTGAGTAAATGATCGAGCAATTCCGCCGCCAGCGCACCACCGGGTTTGCCCGCTTGCGCTTCGATGTTGTTGATAAAATCGCAGAATTCACGCAGTGGCGTCAGTTGCCGTTCATTCAAAATCGCTTCAATCCCACCCTTAAAAGCCGCTTCAAACAGCGAGCATTGCCATTGCCCGGAAAACGCGCCCAAGGCTTCCAGCGTGGCTTGGCCAACGCCCCGGCGCGGGGTGGTAATGGCGCGGATGAAGGCTGGGTCGTCGTCCTGATTGGCAATTAAACGCAGATAGCTGATGATGTCTTTAATTTCGGCCCGATCAAAGTAACTGGTGCCACCCGAGATGGTGTAGGGGATGCGCTCCTTACGCAAAACTTGCTCGATTACCCGGGCCTGATGGTTGCCGCGATATAGGATTGCATAATCAGAAAATTGGCTTGAATTCTCAAACCGGTGCGCCGACAGCAGGGCTGCAACTTGCTCGGCTTCATATTCATCGTCACGCATCGCGCACACTTGTATCGGCTCGCCTTCGCCCAAGTCCGACCACAGCGACTTTTCAAATAATTTGGGATTATTACTGATCACCGCATTGGCCGCCTGCAAAATACGGGTGGTGGAGCGGTAGTTTTGTTCCAGCTTGATCACCGCCAGATTCGGGAAATCCACTTGCAAGGTGTTCAGGTTTTCGATGGTGGCACCGCGCCAGGCGTAAATGGCTTGGTCATCATCGCCCACCGCCGTAAACATCGGCTTCTTGCCCAAACCGCTGACCAGCAGCTTGACCAATTCATATTGGCAGGTGTTGGTATCCTGATATTCATCCACCAGCAAATAGCGCAGGCGGCGTTGCCATTTATCGCGGATGGCTTCATCGCGCTGAAATAATTGAACCGGGAAGCGGATCAAATCATCAAAATCCACTGCCTGGTAGGCCGCCAGGGTGGCGATATAACTTTGATAAATCCGCGCCGTTTGCGCTTCTTCTTCATCTACCGCCTGTTGCAAGGCTTGTTCGGGCGAGGTGAGGGCGTTTTTCCACAGCGACATGGTGTTTTGGATGCGTTTGATCACTTGCTTATCGGTGGTAATCGCCAAATCTTGCACAATTGAAAAACAATCGGTGCTATCCATAATCGAGAAGCGATCTTTTAAACCCAGTGCGGCGGCTTCCTGGCGCAAAATTTTCACGCCCAGCGAATGGAAAGTCGAAATCGTTAATTGCTTGGCTTGGCGCGGTTGTACCAGCAATTTGGCGATGCGCGCCTGCATTTCCAGCGCGGCTTTATTGGTGAAAGTGAGAGCAGCAATGGTGCGCGGATCATAGCCGCAGCTTTCGATCAAATACGCAATTTTTTGGGTAATCACGCGGGTTTTGCCCGAGCCAGCACCCGCCAGCACCAGACACGGGCCATCCATGTAGTGGACGGCATCGTTTTGCGGGCGGTTCAGGCCAAAGGAATTCGGGTACGCGGTTGGGGGCATGGGGGACTAAGCAACGTCAGGTTAGGGTGAACAATAAGGTGAACAATAAGGTGAACAATAAGGTGAACAAAATGGGTCATCATATGAAGGCTGAGCACACTATATTCTATTTCATTGCGGCATTGTAAGATATAATCTGCAATTAGCGCTTTTCCCCGTATCAACTTGCACACATGCAATGGACATTATGGATTTACTACTTCAACACATGATAGATTTGACCGAACATCGAGACCATTCGATGTTGGATCTGTCCATCGTTGCGGCAGTGCAAGAATTGGCCTCGGCCAGCCGAACCCGCATTCTGGGTTTAACGCTGGTGCGCTCGAATCTGGTGTTGATTGAGCATGCGCTGGTGGTGGGGGAGGCCGAACCGATATTGCATGATCACCCAACGCCGGAGCGCTATGGCGAATCGATGGATGCGTATGCTGAACTGGCGTATTGTCTGGAGCACCATGAAAAAATGGCGCAGCGCGATGAGGCGGGGTTGTGTACGGTGTGGTTGCCGGTTTGGCTCAAAGACAAGGCCAATGTGTGCCTGGAAGTGCAGCGTAGCCAGCCGTTTGACCGGCAAACCATACAAATCATCAGCGGCATCATGCGGGTGTATCACAATTTCCAGAAATTGCTCGATTACAGCGAGCGCGATGCGCTCACTGGCTTATTTAATCGTAAAACCTTTGATGATCAACTTGCCAAAATGCTGGCCAATCAGGCCAGTCCGGTCGTTCAGGCTGTACCGGAGCAATTGGGCCAGGAAAGGCGGCAGGAAAGCGCGGCCCAGCATTGGTTGGCGGTGGTGGATATCGACCATTTCAAGCGTATCAATGATCAGTTTGGTCATGTTTATGGCGATGAAGTCTTGATCTTGATCGCCAATTTACTGCAGTCGAGTTTCCGCGTGCAAGATCGGGTATTTCGTTTTGGCGGTGAAGAGTTTGTGATCTTATTGCGCTCGACCAGCATGGATAACGCGCATAAAATCATCGAACGCTTTCGCGCCAATGTCGAGAACAATGCTTTCCCGCAGGTGGGGCAAATCACCGCCAGCGTGGGGTATGTGGCGGTGAATGCGTATGAATCACCCGTGGTGATTTTGGGCCATGCCGATCAAGCCTTGTATTATGCCAAAACTCATGGTCGTAATCTGGTATGCAGTTACGACCAGTTGGTGGAACAAGGTTTGCTTGGTAAAGTGGTCAGCAACGATAGCGTGGAATTCTTTTAAGCGCACCGCATTCAGCGACATCAATTAGCAACATCAATCATCGACATCAATCATCGACATCAATCATCGACATCAATTTATAACAGTTTCCATTCGATTTGGCTACCGCCATTCATCGGCACGACTTCATTTTCTCCCAGCGGTAAAACTTCCGGCAATTGCCACGGCGTGCGTTGCAGCGTAATGGTGCCCGTGTTTTCGGGCAAGCCATAAAACGCCGGGCCAAAGCGGCTGGCAAAGCCTTCCAGTTTATCCAGCGCGTCGGCTTGTTCAAAGGCGGTGGCGTACAATTCCATGGCGTGCAAGGCGGTGTAGCAACCGGCGCAACCGCAGGCGTGTTCTTTTAGCCCTTTGGGGTGGGGCGCGGAATCGGTGCCCAGGAAAAAGCGTGGATTGGCGCTAATCGCTGCGGCTACCAGGGCCTTGCGATGGGTTTCGCGTTTCAGCACGGGCAGGCAGTAATAATGTGGGCGGATGCCGCCTTTAAAAATCTCATTGCGGTTGTACAGCAAATGGTGAGCGGTAATGGTGGCGGCGAGGGGGCCGCTGGCGGCTGCCACGTAGTGCGCGGCGTCCTGGGTGGTGATGTGTTCGAGTACGATGGGTAGTTGCGGCAGGTCTTGCCGTAGTGGTTGCAGCACGCGCTCGATGAAGACGGCTTCGCGGTCAAAAATATCGACTTCGGGGTCGGTCACTTCGCCGTGTACCAAAAGTGGCAGCTTTTGCGTTTGCATCATTTCCAGCGTGGGGTAGCATTTACGCAAATCGGTGACGCCGGCGTCAGAATTGGTGGTGGCCCCGGCCGGGTAGAGTTTTACCGCGTGGATGATGCCGCTGTCTTTGGCGCGCTTGATTTCGTCGGGCGTGGTGTCGTTGGTCAGGTACAGCGTCATCAGCGGTTGAAATGGCATGCCGGCGGGCAGGGCGGCCAGAATGCGCTCGCGGTAGGCCAGGGCTTGTGCGGTGGTGGTGACGGGCGGCTTTAAATTGGGCATGACGATGGCGCGTGCAAACTGGCGCGCGGTGTGCGGCAAGACCGACTGCATGAGCGCGCCATCGCGCAGGTGCAAATGCCAATCGTCGGGGCGGATCAGGGTGAGTTGTTGGGCTTGATTGGACATGGTGAGGGTTTGGAAAGTGAATGGGAGGCGGTTGGGTTGATGATGGCAGGCATTGTACGCTGGCCTTGGGGATTGTGCCAAACATTAAAAATCGTATTCCGCACATGTTGAGTTGCCCCGGTATGTAAACTATAATTCAGGTGCTGAATTCGTTCTTTCGCTTGATTTGGATGACGGCATGGATTGCAACGGCGGTCAGGTCGTTTCACTGCCTGGATCTGGAACTTTAAAATTAGAAAGGAATTTTGAATGTCACAAAAATTAATACTGGTTAAATATGAGCTGGAAGATGAAATACCTATTGACGAAAGCTCCGAGAATTTACAATCAACCTACGTACCTGCCGAGCTTATTGATTGGGCGATAGAGAATAAATGCTCATCTGAGATAAAAATAAAGGAATCAGCGGGCGATGTTGCTGATATACCCGTTACCACAATTAATGATAACGAAGATAATTGCCTGGAAAGAACTCTGCAATACGTCGAAGCCAAGTTATCCAGGTGCATAGAAGAAGCGCACTCTCATTTCGCTGGTAGTGTGCTCATCAATAAAGAGCGTGATAACGATTTTTCAATTCTTCACATCTGGCTTAATTTGCGCGAGCTCCTTAAGGAAAAGGAGGGAAAATATCGAAATAGCCGCAATATAAAGCTGGTTATCGGGTAGTGCCATGTCTAAAAACTCCGAAAAAGGAAGGCGAGGGGAGCTTGCGGTAACTGGTATACTTTCAAATATCGGTGTTCATGAACCAAGCATCGAGGTCATTAGAGCGAACACGACTACAGCACCTGAAAATGGTGTTGATATTGCATTAAAATGTCCGCACAATTTGTCATCAAAACTCGATGAGATTGCGAGCACCGGGAAATCAAGCATTGCTTTGGCAAACTCGCAAATTGATGTGCGGGTTCAAGTAAAGAATTACACCAAGCCAATAGGCAAAGCAATTGTCCAAGGCTTTGTAGATGATATTCAAAAAAATCAAAATTTCGCAGAGCATTGGGGTGTGGGCGGGACACGGTTAACCAAAGGCGCTCGGGAAGTGATAGCAGAAGCGAATAAAGTAGCGCCTGTGAAATGGTATACGGCACCTGAACTTGTAAAAATACAAACTCAATATCCGGCAATACCATTTACTGATATTAA
>JBKJLF010000743.1:0-3084 GCA_046597185.1 Burkholderiaceae bacterium
AACAACACCGAAGAGGGCCGCATTTTGGTTGCTTTCCGTGCTCGTCGCGGTCAATGTTGGGTGGAAGTACACGATACTGGCAGCGGCATTCCTAATGCAGACAGCCCTGATCGGCAAGCCAATTTTGTCACCTTCGCCGAAAGCATTAAAACTCGCTATGGCACCTTCAAAAAGGGCGGTGGGCACGGTTTGGGCGTAAATAATGTGCGCCAACTGTGTAACGCAATCGGCACCAATATGGAATTGCGTTCGCGCGTGGGGCGTGGCTCGGTGTTTTCTTTTAAAGTGCCGCTCGCACTGCAAAACTTTTCAGGCAACAACCCAGATCCTGCCAAGCCGGATTCCAATGACAGTCATCATCAAGTCGTTACCAATAGAACGCAATAGCACTCATTCATTGCGTGGCCAAATATCATCTTTTGGCCAATTTCTTTATTCCAAGCCATCCAACGCATAGGGCAGAGGGCCAAATTCGCAAATCGGGCCATCAATTGAGGCATGCCGAATCGAACTGCCCAGCAGTGCAATTTTGATCTCGATCAGGCAGGCAAATGCGCCATCGGCGGCGCGCTCGGCATTGACCACCATCCCACACGCTTGATCCGGATCATCCATAGAAAAGACCTCATCGCCCGCTTGAACCATTTGCGCGCCAACAATGCGCGCCGCATGCATGCGGCGTTTGAGTTTGCCCAAATATTGGCTGCGCGCCACAATCTCTTGCCCCGGGTAACAGCCTTTTTTAAAATTGACACCGCCAATCAATTCATAATTAATCATCTGCGGTACAAATTTTTCTTGCGTGGCAGGCAGCACTTGCGGCACGCCCGCAGCAATCTCGCTCAAGCCCCAGACCCGGCTTGCCACCGGGGTCAGTTGTTGCGTTAATTGCGGCCATATCTGCTCTGCCATTTGGCTTGTCAAGCGCCATTCGTAACGCGCCGCAGCGAAAGCATCGGCCACACGAATCAAACAACCAGATTCATTACTCACTGTGCCATAAGGCGTATCAGGTAATTGCGCAAACCAGGTGCCAAGTACCTGCGCCGCTTGCGCCCCCCCCAGGCCTAATAATATCGTTTCATCGGAAGCGTCGCGCAAGCTGGCTTTGGTGCGCAAAATAAACATCCGCAAGCGCTTGAGAATGGCGGGCAATAAAGAGACAGGTAACTGCAGAAAAATTTGATCGCTGATTTGATTATCGTTTTGATTGTCGGCTTGATTGCTTATTGGCTTGATTTCGCGCCACAACAGCAGCGTACCGAGCAAACGTCCCTTCGGGCTGCAATAACCAGCCAGACGCGCCGTTTCTGTGGTCAAGTGATTGACATCATTGCTCAATTGCTTGTGTAAAAAATCAGCCGCTTCTGCACCCTCGGCGACGATCACGCCAAGCTGTAATAATGGCGTCACAAAACCTGTATTCCAATCTGTAAAATCGCTAGAAGAGGTAAAATACGTTATTTCCTGCTCTGCAAATTGCGCGCCGTTGTCGCGCAAAAACTGCTTCCATTGTTCGATCATGGTGAAGATATCCTCGTTAGGCATGGGTGTGACGGCCTTATTATAGAGTTCTCCTTCCCGTTTTGGGTAAAATGCAGGGCATTTCCCTACACATCATGTGCCTATGAAAAAGTTTTTGTTTGTCTTGCTACTGTTATTTGGTGCTGTCAGTTGGAGCCTCTACGATTGGGCCGGGAGTGCCATCGCCGAAAATGTTGAACCGATTCCCTTTACAATCAAGCCTGGCAGCGGGCTTGGCAGCACAGTGCAGCAAATCAATGCGGCAGGCATTCCCTTGCAGTCTGCGCTATTTGTGATCCTGGTGCGCCTGACTGGCAAAGAGAGCAAACTCAAAGCGGGTTCCTATGAGCTTAAACCGCAAACCACACCGTTGCGCCTGATCGACCAATTGGTGCGTGGCGAATTTGCACAAGAATCGATCGCCATCATCGAAGGTTGGACTTTTAAACAAATGCGCCTGGCCATGGATAAGCACCTGGGCCTCAAACACGATACCAGTCAACTCTCGGAGCGCGAGTTAATGGCCAAAGTTGCACCGAATTTTGACAAGGCCGAAGGCTTGTTTTTCCCGGATACCTATTTATTTGCCAAAGGTTCAAGCGATATCATTATTTTTAAACAGGCGCATATTGCCATGATGAAACATTTGGATAGCGCCTGGGAAAAACATGACCCCGGATTACCCTACCGTAATCGTTATCAAGCCTTGATTATGGCGTCGATAGTAGAAAAGGAAACCGGGCAAAAGTCGGAACGGTCTTTAATCGCCGGGGTGTTTGTGAATCGATTACGGCGCGGCATGTTGTTGCAAACCGACCCCACCGTCATTTATGGTATGGGCGAGCGCTACCAAGGCAAAATCTACAAACGTGATTTGGAAACCGATACCCCGTATAACACGTATACTCGGAGCGGCTTGCCGCCAACCCCAATTGCCTTGCCGGGCGTGGCAGCATTGGCGGCTGCTTTGGGGCCAAGTAAAACCGATGCATTGTATTTTGTCTCGCGTAACGATGGCACCAGTAAGTTTTCTAACAATTTAAGTGATCATAATCAAGCCGTGAATCAATATCAACGAGAGCATCATGACAAATAAGCGTGGACAGTTTCTTTCCTTTGAAGGCATTGACGGAGCAGGAAAATCGACCCATATTGCCAGCGTGGTCAGTTATCTGCAAACTTGCCTGCAGGCCCATGGTTTGCAGGTTGTGTCCACGCGCGAACCCGGCGGCACGCCCCTGGGTGAAAAATTGCGCGAATTATTATTGCATGAGCCTATGCATCGTGAAACAGAAACCCTGTTGATGTTTGCCGCCCGGCGCGAACATATTGCCCTGGTGATTGAACCGGCGCTGGCACAGGGTAATTGGGTGGTGTCGGACCGATTTACCGATGCCACCTTTGCCTATCAAGGTGGTGGGCGCAAAGTGAGCCTGGAAAAATTGGCACAATTGGAACAGTGGGTACACCCGAATTTGCAGCCGGATCTGACCTTTTTATTCGATTTGCCACTCGACGTGGCCAAGGCGCGCTTGATGGCGGAACGTACGCCGGATAAAT
>JBKJLF010000774.1:0-4220 GCA_046597185.1 Burkholderiaceae bacterium
TGTCGCAGAAAAAATGCGCGAACTGAGTCGAAATACGCGGTTGGTTTTCGACTATTTACTTCTTACTAAAAATTCAACACGCACTTGTGCGGGTGGTTAGAACAAATTCACCGTGGCGGGAGGAGGCTGGCCTACGGTATCTTTTCAATGCAAGTACTATTTTGTCCATGTGGTTATAAAATGGTTTTTCTGTGAATCGTGGCCTTGATTTGAGATCATTCCCTCGACCACCGTTTTTTTAGCCTAAAAACGGTACAATAACAGCTCTTTTTCACGTCTCAAGGATAATGTTATGGTTGTTAATTCCGCAGTTCCGATGGTATTTGAAGGTTTACTCCAATATCTCCCGGCCAATGCAATCAATGCAGCTTACTGTTCCTGAGGCCCATTGTGGATGCACTGGAACTTTTTTTACACCGCGCTGAACAGGTTTTGGGCCAGGTTGAAGCGCTGCTGCCCAAATTAATACCCGCCGTAGCAAGTGCGCCCGATTGGGCTGGCGTGCATGCATGGCGTTGGCGGCATGGTGGCGGGCTGCACCCGGTGCGCCATTTGGCCCCGATGGCGTTTTCCGACTTGCAACACGTCACCTGGCAGCGGCAGGAAATCGAACGCAATACCCGCCAATTTGTAGCACACCAGCCTGCCAATAATGTGTTGTTGACGGGCGCGCGCGGCACCGGCAAATCTTCCTTGATCAAAGCTTGTTTGCAACAATTTAGTGAGCAAGGCTTGCGCCTGATCGAAGTCGATAAAGATGATTTGACCGATTTGCCCGATATTGTGGAACTGGTCGCAGACCGGCCCGAACGCTTCATCATTTTTTGCGATGATCTGTCCTTTGAAAGCGGCGAGCGCGGCTACAAAGCCCTGAAAGTGGTGCTGGACGGCAGCATTGCCACCGCATCCGACAATGTGTTGGTCTACGCCACCTCGAACCGTCGCCATCTGATGCCCGAATCACACGCCGACAATGCAAGTTACAGCCATGACGCCGATGGCGATTTACATCCCGGTGAAACGGTGGAAGAAAAAATCTCGCTCTCCGAGCGCTTTGGCTTGTGGTTGACTTTTTACCCGTTTAAACAGGATGAATACTTGCATATTGTAGCGCACTGGTTACAGCATTTTCATTGCAGCGATAATGTGCTGGAAGCGGGCGACAGCAATTCTGTGCGTGCCCAGGCCTTGCGCTGGGCACTGCAGCGCGGCTCGCGCTCGGGACGCATCGCCTGGCAGTTTGCCAAAGACTGGGCGGGCAAGCAATATTTACGGGCCAACCCATGATGGACGAGGGCGTGGACGAGGGCGTGGTCGATAAGGTGGTCGATAAGGTGGTTGATGTTGCGGTGGGTATTTTGCTGCGCCCAAATGGCGAAGTGTTGCTCGGGCAAAGGCCTGAGGGTAAACCGTATGCGGGCTATTGGGAATTCCCCGGCGGTAAGGTGGAAGCGGGTGAAGCCATATTGGATGCATTGAAACGTGAGTTTTTGGAAGAACTGGGTGTGCAGGTAGTGACGGCCGAGCCATGGTGTTGTGTTGCCTACGTCTACCCGCATGCCCACGTTCACCTGCATTTTTATATCTGTCGGCAATGGCTGGGCCAGCCGCAAAGCCTGGAGGGGCAAGCGTTTGCCTGGCAAGCGCAGCCGCATGATGCCGCGCCCGAATCGTCAATCTCAGCGCCATCAATCTCATCATCGTCATCATCGCCCGCACAGTTATTGCAACCGCTGTTGCCTGCCACCATCCCCTTGTTGGGCTGGCTGGATCAACTGCGCTTTGCGTCGGCAGAACCATTGCCAGCCACCGCATTGCAAGCAACCTTATCTCAAGAAGTTACAACGAGCCTGGAGTCAGCATGAAAGTTATCGTTTTGGGCAGCGGCGTCATCGGCACCACCACCGCTTATTATTTGGCACAGGCCGGACACCAGGTGACGGTGCTGGAGCGTCAGGCCGGGCCTGCGCTGGAAACCAGTTTCGCCAACGCGGGTGAAATTTCACCCGGTTATTCTTCACCCTGGGCCGCGCCTGGCATCCCCTTAAAAGCCTTGAAATGGTTGTTTATGGCCCATGCGCCGCTGGTGATACGGCCTTCGCTGGATCCGGTGATGTATTCCTGGCTATTCCAAATGCTGTGCAATTGCACCAGCGCGCGCTACCAAATCAATAAAACCAGAATGCTGCGTCTGGCCGAATACAGCCGCGATTGCATGCGGGAATTACGCGCCGCCACGGGCATTCGTTACGATGAACGCACCCAGGGCACGCTGCAATTATTTCGCACCCAAAAACAATTGGACGGGGTGGGCAAAGACAGCGAAATTTTGCGCCAATTTAAGGTGCCGCATCAGGTTTTGGATCGGGCTGGCTGCATCCGGGTGGAACCCGCATTGGCGCGCGTACCCAAAATCGTGGCGGGTGGGCTGCATTTGCCCGGCGATGAAACTGGCGACTGTTTTAAATTTACCCACGCCCTGGCCAAGATGGCGCAAGAAAACGGGGTGCGCTTTGAATTTGGCGTGAGTATTGAACGCCTGGAATATGAAGCCGACCGGATTACCGCCGTGCGCACCAACAAAGCGGTGCATCAGGCCGACAGTTTTGTGATGGCGCTGGGCAGTTATTCTTCGCTGATGGCGCGCCAGTTGGGCATGAAGATTCCGGTGTATCCGATGAAAGGCTATTCGATCACGCTACCCATTACCGACCCCGGCGGGGCACCGGAATCGACGATTTTGGACGATACCAATAAAGTGGCCTTAACCCGTCTGGGTGAGCGGATTCGGGTTGGTGGTTCGGCCGATATTGCGGGTTACGACTTGCGCCTGCGCGAGGCTTGGCGTAAAACCCTGGTGAAAACGGTGAATGAAATTTTCCCCACGGGCGGCGATACCAGTAAAACTGAGTTTTGGTGTGGCTTGCGCCCGATGACGCCCGACAGCACGCCCATTTTAGGGCCAACCCCGTTCAACAATTTGTTTTTGAATACCGGTCATGGCACCCTCGGTTGGACCATGGCATGCGGTTCGGGCCGGGTGCTGGCCGATTTGGTGTCCGGGCGGCAGCCGGAAATTGATACGGCTGGTTTATTCATGGATCGCTACCCCGGCAGTAGCAAAAAAAGTATCGTGCTACCCGTGTTGCAACCGCGCCTGTAAGCCCGATGCGCATCGACGTACAATTTATTGATCGGGTTGGCATCGCCCATGAAATTTTGGCGCTCTTGGCCGAGCGCCAAATGAATGTGGTGGCGATGGAAGTGGACCCGCCGCATGTGTTTATCGATATTCCCGAATTATTGCCCACCGGCGTGGCCGCCTTACGCAGTGCCTTGTTTGGCGTGAGCGGGGTGCATGCATTGCATGTGGTGGATGTGTTGCCCGGTACGCGCCGCCGCCTGCATCTGGATGCCTTACTTGCCGCCATGGCCGACCCGGTGCTGGCGCTGGACGCCAGGGGCTGCGTAGTGGTGGCGAATGCGGCGGCAGAGCAGGCTTGCGGCAATCTGGCGCTGGAAGGTCGCTTGATTGATCAATTATTTGACCCGGGCAGCGTGCCGCCCGATTGGCTGAGCCAATTATTGGCAGCCGGTTTGCCCGCGCATGAAGTGAGCATAGAGGGCAAACCATTTTTGCTCGAAGTGACGCCCGTGAGTGAGGGAGGCAAAACCAGTGGCAAAATAGGCAGTAAAGCCGGTAGTAAAATCGGTGGTAAAATCGGCGCTGGACAAAGCGGCAGTCAGCTCGACGTGCAACATGGCAACAGCGCGGAGCCAGGCTCGACCGTGGGCGCGGTGCTCACGCTGCATGCGCCGCAGCGCCTGGGTGGGCGAATCCATGCCTTACAACAATTTGTTGATAAGGGTTTTGCCGCCATCATCGGCCAAGCCCCCGCCATTAAAGCCTTGAAGGCGCGCGCCGTGCGGGTGGCGGCGGTGGATGCGCCCTTATTGATTCTGGGTGAAACCGGCACGGGTAAAGAATTGGTGGCGCAGGCTTGCCACGCCGCCAGCAACCGCGCCAATGCGCCATTCCTGGCCTTGAATTGTGCTGCCTTGCCCGAGAGTCTGGCGGAAAGCGAATTGTTTGGCTATACCAGCGGGGCATTTAGCGGCGCGCAACGCGGCGGCAAACCCGGTTTAATTGAAATGGCCGATGGTGGCAGCGTGTTTTTGGATGAAATTGGCGAAATGTCGCTCTACCTGCAAGCCAAGCT
>JBKJLF010000068.1:0-36245 GCA_046597185.1 Burkholderiaceae bacterium
CAAAGCCTGGATGTTGACCCACATCGCGCAACTCAAACCCTTTTTGCAAAGCAATAGCGATGTCATCAGCACCATGCAAGCGGGTTATATTGGTATTTGGGGCGAATGGTATTACACCGATTATTTTGGTAACAATGGCGTGATTAGCGCAGCCCAATGGAAAGACCGGCAAGATGTGCTGGAGGCGATATTGAACGCCTTGCCTGCCTCGCGCGCGGTGCAGGTTCGCACACCAGCAATCAAACAACGTATTTATGGCAGCACGCCACGTGCCGCCAATGAAGCCTTCGCCAATACATTTAAGGCGCGGGTTGGTCACCATAATGATTGTTTTCTCGCCAGCAGCGATGATTTTGGCACCTATACCAATGTCAGTGCCGACAAGGCTTATCTGGGCAAAGACGCCTTATTCACGCCGCAGGGTGGCGAAACCTGCGCGGTATCGAATTGGTCCGGTTGGGTCAATGCCGAGAAGGATATGCGCAGCCTGCATTACTCTTATCTGAATAAGGATTACAACACGGCGGTGTTAAACAGTTGGGGCAGCAATATTGACCTTGCCAAGCGTCATTTGGGCTATCGCCTGACGCTGACCCAGGGTAGTTATTCCACCAGCGCTGCATCAGGGGGAAGTCTGGCGCTCAATTTCTCGATCCGCAATGATGGTTATGCCGCGCCCTATAACGAACGTAAGGTGGAGCTGATCTTACGCAATACCAGCACCGGCACGCGCTACCCGTTCAGCCTGAATGGGGACCCTCGGCGCTTTACATCGGGCAGCACCAGCGTGGTCAGCCAAAACGTGACCCTTACGGGTGTACCCGCCGGATCATATGCTTTGTGGTTGAATTTGCCCGACGCTGCCCTCGCCTTGGCGGCGCGCCCGGAATATTCGATTCGGTTGGCCAATGGTGGCGGTATTTGGGATGCCGTTACGGGTTACCACAACCTGAACCATACGGTGAGTGTGACGGGTTCGGTTTCTAACTCAACCAGAACCAGTAGGTCCGGCGCGTCCGGGGCAAAACCCGGCAATTAGCGTGCCCCATACACGCCGCCCAAACCGGTATTGCCCAGCAACAGACATAATAGTAGCAATAATGCGCTCACCCATGAGCGGCGCAATAATTTGTAAGCGCGCAGTCGGCGCGTGAAGACGGCTTCTGCCAGCAAATAAGCCGCTGCCGCGCAGACGATTGCGCCAGTCTTAAAATCCAGCGTCAGGTGCAGGCACCAGGCTTCATGGCTGGTTTCAAAATGGGCCAGTTGCTGAAATTTGTGTAGCAAAATGCTGCTGTCGGCCTCGGAAAAAATCAAGCGCCCCAGTACGATGATGATGGGGAAACTGAGGCCGTTAATCCATTTGGCCCAGCGCAAGCAGCCAGGGCCCAACCGGGCAAAGTATTTTGCAATGGCCCAGGCCAACAACCAGCCGCAAGCATGAAACACACCCCACAACATAAAATTGAGCGATACCCCATGCCACAAGGCCGAGCCGATAAACACCGCCAGAACCGCCACAGGCAAGCCAAAGCGCCGCCCCAGCCGCGCCTTGACCGGATTGAAGAACAATAGCTTGAGTACACCCGACAGGCTGACATGCCAGCGTTGCCAGTAGCCAATCACATCCCGTGCGGCAAACGGGGTTTTGAAGTTGAGTAAGGTTGTCACGCCAGCCAGATTGAGCGCGCCATACACCATAAAACAAATCCCGCTGAAATTGAAGTACACATAGGCTTCAAAGATGATGGCGAACAACAGGATGTCGAGCGCATCGTCCGACTGTTTTAACAGTAACAGCGGGGCCAAGCCAGTAGCCAGCACGCCATAGAAAAACGCGCCCAGCACCATCCAGCGAAAATAATGCCAGCTTCTGCCGCGCGCAAAGCCCGTGCGTGGCGCGCTGCTACGGTTGCCGATGTGCTTGCCACTGAGCGGCAATGCGCACGGGCCGGAATTAAAGCGCAGCGGTTGCAAAATATGCAGCCAGAGCGTGCGCCAGGTCAATTGGGCTTGCAATACATGGGCGGCCAGCGCGGCGCAGACAAACGATACGCCCAGCCAGGGCAGAGACAGGCTGCTACCGCCAAACCCGGTCAATACGCCAATTTGTCCGCTTGCGGTCAGCATGGGCGTGAAGAAAAACACGGCCCAAGCCAGGCCGCACCGCAGGCGTGGGCGGCGGCGCACGCACAGGTAGAGCGCCCACACCAGCACGCCTACAGCCAGGGTACACAGGCTGGCGCGCCAGCTTTTAAGGTAGACGAGTAGCGCATACGAGAGCGCAAACACCCATAACGCGGGCAGGGTGGCCAAGGCAGCCAAGGCGGTGGTGGCGTCGTAACGCTTCATCGCCTAAGGCCGCCGTGGTGAGGCGTGTGGTAAGGCTTGTATCGCGCGGGCAATCGCTTCGCCCCAGGCTTTATAGCCTGCAGGGTTGTAATGCTGGCCATCGCTGGTGCGCCAGGCTCCCGGTTTGCTCATTTTGAGGGAATCGATATAGATGCAGGGTTCGACGTTGACGGCCAAAAAGTCAGAAACAATTTTAACCCGGGCATTAGTTTTACCCAGCAGGCCGCCATCTTCACCCCATGCGGGGCCAACCCAGGCGCACGCCACTTTTGACTGTGCCAGGGTGGCGCTGAGTTTGCGCACTTCCTGCGAAGCCCATTGTTTGGGGAAATACGGCTGCTCATACCCGGCCAGGGTATCGCCCATCACCACTACCACCAATTGCGGCCGTTCGGTTTCAATCAGTTGCGTCACGGGCACGGTTTTGGCGGCGCGGTTAATGGTGAGTTTGAGTTGGCTTTTGCCGATGCGCTCGGCCCCGCCACAATCGCCAAAGGTTTCTTGCAGCCATGCGCCAGGTGTGACGCCGCACACGCCCAGCGAATGCACTTGTGCGCCTTGCGCCAGCAAGCTGTCGTGCAAGCTGGTAATTAAATAGCCGGGCGTGGCCAAATGGCTGCTGCCGATGATTAAGATACTCAGCCCTGAAGGCATGTTCTCCCCTTGTGATATCTGCGCGTTGATGTGCTCCCGGCTAAGATAGCATGAAATAAGGCGTTGAGCGCATTTTCAAAACCCCCCCGAAACCACGCCGCATTAGCATATCCAAAGTCCTCAATAATCACCCAATCCCCGTACCCACCAAGTACCGCACAAAGCGAAATCATGGCGATATCTTCCAAGCTGTGGGGTCGGTTTCGAGTCTCGCGACGAGGGACTGGGAGGTCTGAGAAAAATAGTTGTTAATTTGGCATCGTGCGCAAGAAATCAAAAGTAAATTTACCACTTGCACCAATTTAGAAAATTTACAAGTGTTTTGAAGCGCGATTGCACTGTCCAGATAACGTCGCTGGACGGTTTGGCGTCAGTTCTGCATTATAATTGGCACACTTTCCGGCTTATTTCGATCATCATGTCCGACCTATTGCAATCACACCAGCATCTCATCACCTCCCTCCGGGCATTGGTTGCGTCATCCGGCGAGGGCGATGAACTGCGGCGATCCACGGCGGTCATGTGGCGCGATCGGCTCCAATCGGCTGCTGACAATATCGCTCCCGACAAACCGTATCCGATCATCTTTTTCGGCAAACCCGGTGTCGGCAAATCTACGCTAATCAATGTTTTGCTGGCTTTAATGGTGGGCGACGCCCCGGTAACAAGCAAATCGGCACTCTAGGCAAGCAGGCCGACGCATTACTTCCCTTAAAAATTGCCTTGCAATTGCCTGCCCATCACTTTCAGGCATTGAGGCAATA
Organism: Burkholderiaceae bacterium; assembly: GCA_046597185.1. Taxonomy (GTDB): domain Bacteria; phylum Pseudomonadota; class Gammaproteobacteria; order Burkholderiales; family Burkholderiaceae_D; genus CAMBDR01. The sequence goes on from JBKJLF010000068.1 coordinate 3,771, forward strand.
TGGCATCGATGCGCCAACTCTGATCGATACGCGCGGCCTGGATGGCAATATCAGCGATCGCGACGACATTCACGACCACCTGGCCAATCCTCACGCCACCTATGTCGTTTGCAGTGCCTTCAACGATGCGCCGGATGGCGAAGCGCGCAAGTTTTTCGCCGCAATGAACGGCGACACGCTCAATCAACAGACGCTCAAGCGCACTGCTTTGGTGTTGATCGACCGCGAAGAAGCAGGTCAGACCAACGGTGCCAACGGCAATCGTGAAATCGGGCAAATGCTGAAAATCGATGAATGCATCAAAGTATTGGCGCAGAATAAATTTTCAATTCCGCAGAATGATATTTTTACTATTGATGTGATTCAAGACGATGTAAGCCGCTTTGATGAACTCGCGCAGCAGCTCGCCCTGAAAATTGCCGACATTAAACAGGCTTTTCAACAGACGTATGAATTAGCATGCACTGGCGCACAAAATTTCATCGATCTCGTCAAAACCGAGGCGGAAGAAGCTGCGATTCTGGCAATCAACCAAAAAATTAAAACCGTCATGACTGCTGCATGGCCCAGCGGAATTCCAGTGCAAAATCCGGTGGAAGGTATTTTCTCAACCATCAATAATGCGCATCCTGCCAAGGTATATGCCGCCGTGCGGCGTAACGGGAAATATTCAAATCTGAATTTATATTCTGTGGCTCGCCATTATGCATTCAGATCGATTGTTAATTGGATCAATCCATTTTGGAAGGCGATCACCGCAGAACTCGAATTATTGTCAGGCCAAGCAACCGAGGCATCCATTACAGAGCATATTGCGCTTCTCGAAAGCAAAATCCGTGATGCATTGGACCAATTTGCCCGCGAACATGCCGGGGCCATTGCGAATGAATTAAAAGCAGCACTTCATGATCAGGAACCCGCCAAAGAGCTTTGGCGGCGCTGTCGCGATGAATGGGGCAAAGGGAGTGGATTTATTGGGCGAGTCAATTCGCATATCAAAAATTGGACCGACAGCAAAACCTATTTCGTGCAACATCGAACCGTTGGTTTGGCTGCTTTACTCCCGTTTGGCAATGAAATAATGGTTCAGGCACCGAATTTGGACGCAACCCTTGCCATTTACAATCTGCGCGCGCTGCGCCATGTGGAATTTTCACCCGAGCCGGTAAGCCTCCTGGTGGGTGCCAACGGCGTTGGCAAATCGACTTTGTTGTCCGCCTATGGCTTTTTATCGACGGCGTGGGAGCGGGGGCCGCTTGAGGCGATTAATCTCATCTTTGGCGGCATTCAGAATTTGCTTTCGTGGCACGCAAGTGAAACGAGTCAGGTTGTATTCAAAATCACCATCAATCATATTTCATGGTGTCTCGAAATAAATCCAAATAATGAAGGCAAAGGTCTATATTTCGGTGAAGCCTTGTACGATTGAGGATTTCGATTTTGACATCGCCGGTGAACTGGTGATGGCCCGCACCTGGAAACCGGGTATTGAAACCCCTTGCTTGTTGCGCCATGAAGCCAATGGCGTGATCCAGATGCTGATTTTGTTATGTGCCGTTGCATCGGGAAAGCCCGGCGGCATTATCGCCATCGACGAACCAGAAAACTGCCTGCACCCCTTTGCCGCCAGCGTTTTCTTGCGCTTGGCCAAACGCCGGGCCGAGTCGCACAATTTCAAGCTGATTTTGGCAACCCACTCGATCGTTATGCTCGACGATATGAGCGACCAACCGGATTCGGTATTCACCATGAAGCCTGCCGAACCCGGTAGCCCCGTTCCAAGTCGATTAACCGAACTGTGCAATCGTGAATGGCTGGCCGAATTCCAACTGGGCGACCTGTATGAACAGGGCGACATTGGCAGCAATGAAGATGAGTCGTCCAGCAGAACATGAAATACATCCAATTGATTGTTACCGGGGACCTGGAGAAAAAGGCACTGGCCCGCTCGCTTGAAAAGCTGTTTGATGCGTTGCTCCCGATGAGCGGTGGCAGCCAGCATGAGTGGCTACCCACCGAAAAAATTAACGGCGCGACCGGTTTTCCGCTGCCCGATCTTGTCGCGGGTCAGCCACATAAAAGCATGCGCGCCATGGCAAACAAAATGCTGGCGGCGTTGGAGCCGGGTAAAGACCGACAACGCCAACCCGACTTGATTGTGCTGATAGACGATGTTGAACTGGGCAATCTGGGCCGAGAGTCAGTCTTGGCTGATCATTTTAAAGCCGCACTTCAGCCACTGGTTCAAAAAAGATTCCCAGTGCAAGCCGATGCCAACCGGATTTTTGCCGCGCTACGGGAAAAATGTTCGTTTCATGTCTTCAAAGCCATGCCAGAGGCGTATTTCTTTGCCGATGCCAACCTGACAAACCACGGTGCACCAATGGCACCCACCCAAGCTTTTATCCCGCTCGCAACGTCCGTTCCGAGCAATTGCTATTGCGAAACATGTAGCGGGCATGCTGCGCGCTGGCAACCGCCCGGTTGTTGTGCAAATACAATACAAGCAGTTTGACGGCTCGTGCCAGGATTGTTGCTGGCCAAGGTGGTATCATAAAGCAAATGTCAATCTCTGCCAACTTGGCAAACAATGAAGGAGAAAGCAATGAATCGGGAAGCTTTTGAATATGTGTTCATTCACGCACTCTGTCTGGATGAGCTGGGGCGGGATGATCAGCGCAGGTATGAGGCACGCCGCGCGCGCGAGGCATTGGCCACGCGGGAAGAGTTTGACCGGGGCATCCCCGATCCCGAGCCAAAAATCGACTTGACGCAATATTTGCAGCACGCCTACGCCAGACTGCCGGAACTGGCAGCGCAAATCGACGACGTGATGGCCCGTATCGATATGCCCGCCATGGACATCTGGATGTATTGTGTGCCGGAAGACTTGTCGCCACTGAATCGCCCACTCAAGGCCGACGATATGGAGAAATGGTTGTATAGCTTTCGCACCGGGCATTATGGCCTAGGGCAACTGGTCAAGGCGATTTATGGCTTGTACGTAGAAAAACTGCCGGAATCACCCACGCCACAGCCTTTTGTATTGGGTAGTTTTTGAAAAATAAGTGAAAAAGCCGCCATTGCGGCGGCTTTTTCAGCTTAAACGTCAATATTGCCCGCCTGCAGTGCATTGCCTTCAATAAACGCGCGCCGTGGTTCCACATCATCCCCCATCAAGGTGGTGAAGATTTGATCGGCGGCAATCGCATCGTCAATTTGCACCTTGAGCAAACGTCGCACCGTTGGGTCCATCGTGGTTTCCCACAATTGGCTTGGATTCATTTCCCCCAGCCCTTTATAGCGCTGCTTGGAAACGCCACGTTCGGCTTCGTCGCGCAGCCACTGCATGGCGTGGTGGAAGTCAATAATGGTCGATTCTTTGGTGCGCTCGCCTTCACCCCGGCGGATGAATGCGCCAGGGAGTATCAAGCCCTTGAAAGTGGCTGCGGCATTGGCCAGCACCCGGTAGTCGGACCCTTGAACAAAATCGTCATCGATCTGGCTCACCTTGACATTGCCGTGGTGAATCCGCTCAATCCACAGCAAATGTTTTTCCGACAGTTCGTCCGAGCGCACACTGGCCGTGACCGCGCCATCGTTAATGGCCGCGCTCAAGGCCTGGGCCGAGGCTTGCGCCGCGTCCAGCGTGCTTAAGTCAAGCTGCACGCCCGTCATAATGGCTGACAACAGCGCGCGGTCAATTACCCGCGTCAAGCGCGTCATAATGGCGTTGGCGACGTTAAATTGCCGCACCAGTTCGGCCAGCGCTTCACCCACAATCGGGTCTGCGCCTTCGCCCGGAATCAAGGCTGCACCATTCAAGGCCACGCCCATCATATACGCCGCTTCTTCCACATCGTCTTTCAAATAACGCTCATCGCGCCCGGCCTTGACTTTATACAGCGGCGGTTGCGCAATATAGATATGGCCACGTTCCACCAACTGCGGCATTTGGCGGTAAAACAGCGTCAACAGCAGCGTACGAATGTGGGCACCGTCCACGTCCGCATCGGTCATGATAATGATGCGGTGGTAGCGCAATTTGTCGGCGTTAAATTCATCCGGCCCAATCGAAGTGCCCAGGGTGGCAATCAGGGTGGTAATTTGTTCGCTGGAGAGCATTTTTTCAAAGCGCGCTTTTTCCACGTTCAGCACTTTACCGCGTAGTGGCAAAATCGCCTGGAATTTACGATCCCGCCCTTGCTTGGCCGAACCCCCCGCCGAATCACCCTCGACGATGTACAGTTCGCACAGGGCCGGGTCTTTCTCTTGGCAATCGGCCAGTTTGGCCGACAAGCCCAGGCCATCCATAATGCCCTTGCGCCGGGTCAGGTCGCGCGCCTTGCGGGCGGCTTCACGCGCGCGCGCAGCTTCCACAATTTTGGCACAAATCAGCTTGGCGTCATTTGGTTTTTCCTGCAGATAATCGGTCAGGGTTTTGGCCACGATTTCTTCCACCGGACCGCGCACTTCACTTGACACCAGCTTGTCCTTGGTTTGCGAGCTGAATTTGGGTTCCGGCACTTTGACCGATAACACGCAAGTCAAACCTTCACGCATATCGTCGCCGGTGACTTCGACCTTGGCTTTTTTAGCGTATTCGTGCTCTTCAATATATTTGTTGATCACGCGCGTCATGGCGGCGCGCAAACCGGTTAAATGGGTGCCGCCATCACGCTGCGGAATATTATTGGTGAAGCACAGTACTTGCTCGTTATAGGCGTCATTCCATTGCATCGAAATATCGACCGTGATATTGGTGTTTTGGTCCGACATACGCTCGCCAGTGGCCTGGAACACGGTCGGGTGCAAGACGGTTTTAGCCTTGTTGATGTAATCGACAAAACCACGGGTGCCGCCTTCAAAGGCAAATACTTCTTCCTTGCCGCTGCGATGATCGGAAAGGCGAATCCTGACCCCGTTGTTGAGGAAGGAGAGTTCGCGAATCCGCTTGGCTAAAATATCGTAATGGAATTCGATATGGTTGAAAATTTCTTCATCGGCCCAGAAGTGTACGTCGGTGCCACGTTTATCGGTTTCGCCAATCACTTTGATGGGGGAACATTCGATGCCGTTAATGATTTCGATCTCGCGGTTTTGCGGCACGCCGCGTACAAATTCCATATGGTGGACTTTGCCATCGCGCCGGATCGTCAGTTTCAATAGCTTGGACAAACCATTCACGCACGAGACACCCACGCCATGCAAGCCGCCCGATACCTTGTACGAGTTTTGATCAAACTTGCCGCCGGCGTGCAACTCGGTCATGACGATTTCAGCCGCACTGCGCTTGGGTTCGTGCTTGTCGTCAAACTTGATGCCGGTCGGCACGCCGCGACCATTGTCGGTGATGGAAATCGAATTGTCAGAGTGGATCGTGACATGAATTTCGGTACAGTGGCCAGCCAGCGATTCATCGATTGAATTATCCAACACTTCAAACACCAGATGGTGTAAACCGGTGCCATCGGAGGTGTCGCCAATATACATGCCAGGGCGCTTGCGTACCGCTTCCAGGCCTTCCAGGATTTGAATTGAGGCGGCACCATATTCTTCAGGTTTGGCCGAGCCAGGATTGTCTTGTGGGTTTGAGGACATAAACAACTTTCAGTGTGAGGCAAATAACAAAAAACGGCGCTTGCGAGCGATAAAAAACAGGATCAGCAGCTTGCTTGACTTACTTGTTTGACTTACTTGTTTGACTTAAATACGCATTGGCATCACCACGTATTTGAAATCGGGGTTATCAGGAATCGAAATCAGGGCCGACGAATTGGAATCACCCAGGGAAATATTGATTTGTTCGGCCTTGATATTGTTCAAAACATCGAGTAAATAGGTGACGTTAAAGCCAATATCGACTTCCTCGGCGGTGTAGGCGATTTCGAGTTCTTCCGCCGCTTCTTCCTGATCGGTATTGGTGGAAATGATTTTGAACGCATTGTCGCCAATGATGCAGCGCACGCCCTTGAACTTGTCATTGGTCATAATCGCCACCCGTTGCAGCGAGCGCAGCAATTCTTCGCGGCTGATCAGGAAATGGTTTTTATAACCCTTGGGGATGACCCGGTTAAAGTCGGGAAATTTACCTTCCACTAGCTTCGATACCAGTTCCAGATCGGCAAACTGTAGTTTGACTTGATTGGCGGCGATATCCATTTCGACTGGTAAATCGTTTTCTTCCAGCAAACGCTGCAATTCCATAATGGTTTTGCGTGGGATGATCACTTCTTGCCGCTCAAAGCTTTGCTCGGTCTCAGCCTGGCAATAGGCCAGACGGTGGCCATCGGTCGCCACTGCAATCACGTGGTTGCCGTCCAGCACCAGCAGCAAACCATTCAAATAATAGCGAATGTCTTGCTGCGCCATGGAAAAATGCACCATGTGGAATAAGTGCTTCAGGGTTTTTTGCGGCAGCGTCACGTGGGCACCGAATTCGGTGGCTTGACTCATGAGCGGGAAATCTTCCGACGCCAAGGTTTGCAAATTGAAGCGCGATTTGCCCGATTGCACGGTCAGGCGTTTGTTGTCGAGGTTGAGTTTGACTTCGCCGCTTTCGGGCAGGGCGCGCAAAATGTCGAGAATTTTGCGTGCCGCCACGGTGATGCCCGCCACTTCTTCATTAGCGCCGATTTCAGCCTTGGTGGAAATTTGAATTTCCAGATCAGTCGATAAAAAGGAGACGGTTTCGCCTTCCTTGTTAATCAGGATATTAGCCAGAATCGGCATCGTATGCCGACGCTCGACAATACCACTGACAATTTGCAGTGGACGCAATAGGGCGTCACGAGTAGATTTGACCAGTTGCATACTATTCCTTTGTATAGATTACAGCAAATTATGAAATATAAATCTGTTCGCCCTGAAAAGCTGGTTCGGCTGTTACCGCCGTCAGCCTTTCAGGGTTTGTTCCAATACGTGCAGCTCATGATTGCATTCCGGGTTTTTGGCCCGGTCCGAGGTGATTTTACGCACCGCATGTAATACCGTGGTGTGGTCGCGCCCACCAAACAATTCGCCAATTTCGGGCAAGCTTTTTTGTGTCAATTCTTTGGCCAGATACATCGCAATCTGGCGCGGCCTTGCAATATTGGCCGGGCGGCGTTTGGAAGTCATATCCGCCATTTTGATATGGAAAAAGTCAGCCACGGTTTTTTGAATGTTTTCTACGGAAATTTGTCGATTCTGCACCGACAGCAAATCCTTCAGCGCTTCCTTGACGATATCGATATTGATTTCTTTGCCGTGAAAGCGCGAATACGCCAAAATTTTGCGCAGCGCGCCTTCCAGCTCGCGCACATTCGAGCGTAAATGCTTGGCCACGAAAAAAGCCACATCATCGGACAAAAACACGCCTTCGGTCTTGGCTTTTTTCAGCAAAATCGCAACTCGCATTTCCAGTTCCGGCGGTTCAATCGCCACCGTTAAACCGGAATCAAAGCGCGAAATTAAGCGGTCATCCATGCCGCTGATTTCTTTCGGGTAGGTATCGCTGGTAATGATGATTTGCTTTTTGGCCGCAATCAAGGCTTCGAAGGCGTAAAAGAATTCTTCCTGGGTGCGGCTTTTGCCGTTGAAGAATTGAATATCATCGATTAACAGCATATCCAGCGAATGGTAGTAATGCTTGAATTCGTCAAAGCCTTTGCGCTGGTAGGCGGTCACCACATCGCGCACGTATTGCTCGGCATGAATATAGCGGATGCGTGCCTGCGGACGGTCTTGCAATACCTGGTTGCCAATTGCGTGAATCAAATGGGTTTTGCCCAGACCCACGCCGCCATAAAAGAACAGCGGGTTGTACGATACGCCGGGGTTGTTGGCTACTTGAATTGCTGCGGCACGCGCCAATTGATTGGCTTTACCCGTGACCAGACTGTCAAAACTTAAATCGGTATTGATGCGGCTTTGTTCGCGCCGGGGCGAATTGGTCAGGCTCAGTTCGGCTTCGGCCTCGACAATGGTGCTGCCGGGCAAGTCATCCGGGTCGCGCGCGTGGCTGCCGTTGATGGGCAGCGTGCCATTGGCAGGGCTGGCGGCGGCTTTTTTGGGTGTGCTTTGGCGTGGATCGAGCACGAATTGCACCTCGATATCGCTTTTGAAGTGTTGCGCGGCCAAGGCTTGGATACGGCTGGCGTATTGGGTTTTCACCCAATCGAGTTTAAAACGATTCGGTGCGGCAATGCGCAACTTGTTCTGCTCAAGGTCGAGCGGAACCAGCGGAGCGATCCAGGCGTTAAATTGTTGCTGTGTGAGTTCCAGTTCCAGTTGGGCGGAACAGGCTCGCCAAAAATTTTCCATGTGTCTTTAATGTGAAGGGTGTGGGGGGAAGCGTTTCAAATCACGACAGATTCATGATTCGCCACACGCAGACGATATTTTACTCTTGCTTGGGGGAGTTATCCACAGGATACAAGGGTTTTTTTTCAATTCACTGCGCACAGACTACACATTCAACCAACAAAAAACTGTTGACAAGGTGGGGTGAAATGCTGTCTAATCTTGGGTTCTGCGGATGCCATGCTGAATTTGTGGCGTGGGCGTGCGCGCCGTTGCAGTAAACATAGCGTCATGTAGTTTGACCCGATTTATTATTGTTGCTCTATTAGCGAGACCACCATGAAACGTACTTATCAACCTTCCGTCGTGCGCCGTAAGCGTACTCACGGCTTCCGCGCTCGTATGGCCACACGTGGCGGCCGCGCCGTGCTTAATGCACGTCGTGCTAAAGGCCGTAAACGTTTGGCTGTGTAATTCCAACAGCATTGGTATTGCCAGAAAATTGTGTGACTGAGCATTCTGTAGGTGAATTTTCTCAAGAGGCCCCGCAACGGGTTTCTCAGGATTTCGCCCGCAAGCGGCGCATCGTTAAAGCGGATGAGTTTTCATCCGCTTTTCGTTTGCGTCCGTCGCAACGTACCGCCCATTTTGTCTTGTATGTCAGGCCAAATCACTTGCAACAGGCACGCTTGGGCGTGGTGGTTGCCAAGCGTTTTGCCCCGCGTGCAGTCACGCGCAATACCATCAAACGTCTTACCCGAGAGTTTTTTCGGATGTCCCGTTTGCCTGCCATCGATTGTGTGGTGCGCTTATCGGGCCCGGTTAACAGCAAAACTGGGCCAGCGACCAACAGCGCTTTGAAAGCGGTGCTGCGGGTCGAATTGGCACGTCTGTTCGCGGCGCAAGTGCGCCTGGGGGCGTCGGCATGAAAACGATTCTCACTTTCCTGTTGCGTGCCTATCAATTAGTTCTCAGTCCTTTACTTGGGCCAAAATGCCGTTTTTTTCCAACTTGCTCCAATTATGCACTTGAAGCGTTGCGGGTGCATGGTGCTGCCAAGGGCAGTTGGCTGGCAACTAAACGTGTTTGTAAATGCCATCCGTGGCATCCGGGGGGCGTCGATCTTGTGCCTGAAGCCCCGCACCTATCAACCGATTCTGGTTGCAACCACTCCTGATTACTACGCCAATGGATATTAAACGTAACGTCCTATGGGTTATTTTCTGCACCTCACTGTTTCTGTTATGGAACCAGTGGATGATTTCGCAGGGCAACCCTTCATTTTTCGACGCGCCCAAGCCTGAGGTGCGTAAAGCTGGCGATCTGCCGCCATCATCTGCCAACGGTAGTGCGCAGGCACCGGGTACGCCCGGCGCGCTCAATGTGCCTGTGAACGGGCAAAATGTGGTGCTCAAAGGTGAAACCATCCAGATCGAAACTGATGTTTATAAAGCTGAAATTGATACCTTGGGTGGTGAATTAAAACGGCTCGAATTGCTCAAATTCAAGGATGGGGTGGATACCAAAAAGAATCAGGTTTTGTTTGATCATGCGGCGCAACATACTTATCTGGCGCAAACGGGCTTGATTGGTGGGGCTGATTTCCCGAATCATAAATCGCTGTTTGTGGCCAAACCGGGTGCGCGCAAATTGCTTGATGGCAGTAATGATGTGCAATTGGTGTTGGAAGCCGAGCAGGGTGGGGTAAAACTCACCAAGACCTATACCTTTACCAAGGGTGATTACAATATTGGTATCATGCACGAGATTCATAATGTCGGGAGCGCGCCAATTACGCCAACCTTGTATGCGCAACTGGTGCATGATGGCAATAAACCACCGGAAGACAATTACTTTACCAGCAGCTATACCGGCCCTTCGGTCTATACGCCAGAGAAAAAATTTGAGAAGCTGACCTTTGAAGAGATTGAAAAACATGATGTCAAGCTCAAGAAATTGGCAGAAGGCAAAACGCTGGACCCCTTACATCAAGTTGCTGCGGAGAATGGTTGGATTGCGATTGTGCAGCATTTCTTTGTTTCTGCCATGGTTCCGAAGGAAAAAGCCAAGCGGGAAATTTACACCGAGAAAGTCGATTCCAATTTATACCGGGTTGGCTACCGTTTGCCTTTGGCCGTGATTGCACCGGGTGCCAGCCACAAGGCGGATTTGCGGATGTATTCAGGCCCGCAAATTAACAATTTGTTGGATAAAGCGGCACCGGAGCTTGATTTGGTGAAAGACTATGGCATGTTGACTCCGATTGCCAAACCGTTGTTCTGGGTCATGGATTTTATGCACAGCTACCTGGGTAACTGGGGCTGGACCATTATCGTGTTCACCATCGCGATCAAACTCTTGTTCTTCCCCTTGTCGGCCGCAGGCTACCGCAGCATGGCAAAAATGAAAGTGGTCACGCCGAAAATGACGGAGATTCGCGAACGTCATAAAAATGATCCGGCCAAAATGAATCAAGCCATGATGGAGTTGTATAAGACCGAGAAAATCAACCCGCTCGGGGGCTGCTTCCCTATCCTGATCCAAATGCCGGTGTTTTTGGCCTTGTACTGGGTGTTGCAAGCGAGTGTGGAAATTCGCAATGCACCATGGATCGGCTGGATTCATGATCTGGCCGCACCCGACCCATGGTATATCTTGCCAGTGTTATATGCAGCGTCGATGTTTGCTACCAGCAAACTCAATCCGCCGCCCGCCGACCCGATGCAAGCGAAGATGATGTTGTATATGCCGCTGGTATTTTCAGTGATGTTCTTCTTCTTCCCGTCCGGCTTGGTATTATATTGGGTAGTGAATAATTTGCTGTCCTTGGCGCAGCAATATGTGATTACCAAAAAATATGCGGTGCCCGAAGCAAAAAAATAATGTGAGGTAAATTGTATGAATCTCGATACGTCTGCCATCGTCGCCATTGCCACTGCCCCCGGTCGCGGTGGCATTGGTGTGGTGCGTATCTCCGGTAAGGATTTAAGCGGCATCACCGCCGCTTTGTTCGGTGCCACGCCGTTACGTCCGCGCCACGCCTATTTTTTACCGTTTAAAAATGACGATGGCAGCCTGATCGATCAAGGCATTGTGTTGTATTTCAAGGGGCCGCATTCGTACACCGGAGAAGACGTGTTGGAATTGCAAGGCCACGGCGGCCCGGTGGTCATGCAATTATTACTCTCACGCTGCTTGGAGGCGGGTGATGCCTTTGGTTTGCGCATGGCAGAGCCGGGCGAATTCACCCGCCGGGCTTACCTGAACGACAAGCTTGATCTGGCGCAAGCCGAAGCGGTGGCCGATTTGATCGATGCCTCCACCGAAGCAGCTGCCAAATCGGCTTCGCTCTCGCTGGCGGGGGTGTTTTCGCAAAAAATTCAAACCCTGGTGCAGCAAGTGGTTAGCTTGCGCATGTTGGTCGAAGCCACACTCGACTTTCCCGAAGAAGAAATCGACTTCTTAAAAAAATCTGATGCAATGGGGCAATTGCAAACCATTCTGGAGAGTCTTCAACAAGTATTTGCGCAAGCGGTACAAGGCGCGTTGCTGCGTGATGGTTTGAACGTGGTGTTGGCAGGCCAAGCCAACGTCGGTAAGTCATCACTATTAAATGTCTTGGCGGGTTCCGATGTGGCAATTGTGACGCCGATTGCGGGTACCACGCGCGATAAAATTGTCGAAACGATTCAGATTAATGGCATTCCACTCAACTTGATTGATACCGCCGGTATTCGTCACGCCTATGACGTGGGCGATGAAGTGGAACGTATCGGCATAGAGCGTACCTGGCAAGAAGTGGAAAAGGCCGATGTGATTCTACACTTGATGGACGCCAGTCGCGGCCCCACCCGTGCCGATGATGACATCGTGGAACGCTTTCCAGATGATGTGCCCGTTATTCGGGTCTGGAATAAAATTGATTTGTCCGGCCACAAGCCCAGTATCGATATCATGCCCGATGCGACCCACATTTATATGTCAGCCGAGTTGGGCCTTGGCATCGATTTGTTGCGTGATGAATTAATGCGCCTGGCAGGTTGGCAGCAAACCGGGGAATCGGTCTGTTTGGCGCGCGAGCGGCACTTGGTTGCGTTGCGCGCAGCGTATCAGTTTCTGCAAAAAGCGCAGACGCATGCCGAACAAAACGACCAGGCACTTGATCTGTTTGCTGAAGAATTGCGCCTGGCGCAAGAACGGCTCTCCAGCATTACGGGCGAATTTTCTTCCGATGATTTATTGGGCGTGATTTTTAGCCGTTTTTGTATTGGCAAGTAAGGTCGAATCAGCGTTCGGCTGGTTCGGTGATGAGTTTAGTCATGGTCTCAGTAATAGTCTCAGTAATAGTCTCAGTAATTATGCGGGTGAGCGCAATATCATGCGGCCCGGGGGCAAATTCCGTTGCCAGGCACTGGTAGGCGATGCCCGCGCTGGCGATGGGATAGGGCGCTGCCGCCAAAGTGCGATCATAAAAACCACCACCGTAACCCAGCCGATAGCCGGCCGCATTAAAGCCAACACAGGGAATCAACATAAATTGTGGCAAAGTTTCCCATTCCGGCTTGGATGGTACTGCAATGCCAAATTGGTCGCGACTCATGGCGGTGTCTGGCTGCCAGCGCGCAAACCGTAAGGGCGCATCAACTTGTTGTACTAATGGCAGGCACAAGACCACTCCGGCTTGATGCAAATGCAAAAACGTCGGGCTTAAATCGGGTTCGCCTCGTGTCGGCGCGTAAATTCCCAATTTGTCCACGCGTAACTGCTGGCACCATGTAAGCATTTGCTGACCAATTAACGCATCCCATTCTGCACGCAATGCGACTGCGATGCCACGGCGTCGCGCCAGTAAATCGCGGCGCAATGCAACTTTATCAATGTCATGGGGTCTGATTGAACACTCTGTTGTGTCGAGGGCTGTTGTTGGCGCACGATGAGTCATATAATGAACGCTGGAATGAATGCAAAACGAAAATGTCAGTTTACCTTGAATCGAGAGTGTGATCGTGAAAATCTGGAACCTAACCAAAAATTGGCTGCTGCTGCCAACTGCATTGCTATGCGCCAACTTGGTCGTCACGGGCGCGGGTCAAGCCAAACCTGTCTCCGCCAAGGCACCATCTCAACGCGGCAGCACTTTGGATGATAGCTTCATCTCACTACGTTCAGCGGCGTTGCATGGCGACCAGCCAACCAGTAAGCGGCTGGTAGCGCAACTGGCCGATTATGACATTCCCTCCTATGTTGACTATTATCGCCTGCGTGCCAATATTCGCGCCGCTTCGGTTGGTGATATTCGCGACTTTTTAAGCCGCTACGATGGCAGCGCCATTGCCGACCGTTTGCGCAACGATTGGCTGCTCGACCTTGGCTTGCGGCGCGACTGGGCTACCTTTGATGAGCAATTCCCCAAGTTTGCCTTGGCCGACGATACCCAGGTCAAATGTTATGCCTTATTGTCGAAAGCGCTAAAAGGGCGCTTGGTGGCACCCGCCGCACGCGAGTTATTGCAAAACCCCAAAGAATATGGCGAAGCCTGCGTTACCCTGATTGCCACCTTGGCCGAACAACAGCAATTGAATCTGGATGAATTGTGGCAGCAAGTGCGGCTCGCGGCAGAGGTTAATGCCTTTGGCACGGCACGCCAGCTTGCTGCCATTTTGGATGTGCCGGATAAAGCCGTGGTGCAAGCGCTGGATAGCCCAAGTCGAACCGTCGCGCGCGGGCCAGGTGCAGGCCGGGTTGAACATGAATTGTATGTGCTGGCTTTGGGGCGTTTGGCGCGCAGCGGCGGCAGTAGTCTGGCGGCGCAAAATCTGCAAGAATTGGGGGGCAAATTGCCCGCCACCGTGAAAGCGCAAGCTTGGGCGCAACTGGCTTTGCCAGCGGCGATTAACTTGGCTCCGGAAGCGCCGGAATATTGGAATCGTACCCAAGGCGCGCTACTCTCAACGGAGGGTTATCAATGGCGCGTGCGCAGTGCCTTGCGCGTTGGTGATTGGAAGCAGGTTAAAGCAGCAATTGAAGCGATGCCGCCTGCCTTACGTAGCGATGCCGCATGGGTGTATTGGTATGCGCGCGCGCTCAAGCAACACGACAGCGCGCAGGCGGCGCAGGCGCAGTGGCAGTCGATTGCGAGTCAAACCAATTTTTATGGCCAATTGGCGCTGGAAGAACTGGGCCAAAAAATAGCGATCCCCACCCCGGCAGCGGCGTTGACCACGGCTGAAATGAGTGCGATGCGCGCCAACAAGGGTTTGCAGCGTGCCATGAAATTTTTTGCGCTGGGCTTGCGCTTTGAAGGTACGCGCGAATGGAATTGGGAATTGCGTCAATTCAGTGAGCGCGAACACTTGGCAGCCGCCGAACTGGCGCGTGAAAATAATATCCTCGATCGTATGGTCAATACCTCGGATCGTACCAAAACCGAGTTTGATTTTACCCAGCGCTTTCCCTCACCGCATAACGACATCATGCAATTAAATACTCAAACCCTGGGGCTGGACAAGGCATGGGTGTATGGCTTGATTCGGCAAGAATCGCGCTTTATCTTAAATGCGCGTTCTACCGTTGGGGCTTCCGGTTTGATGCAATTAATGCCCGCGACCGCACGCTTTGTGGCGCAAAAAATTGGCTTGACCGGGTTTGCGCCGGATCAAGTCAACGATATCCGCACCAATATTTTGCTTGGCACCAATTATTTGAATATGGTACTGGGTAATCTGGATGGTTCGCAAACACTGGCCACGGCGGCGTATAATGCCGGGCCGGGGCGACCCCGTAACTGGCGTTCCAGCCTGACACGTCCGGTGGAAGGGGCTATTTTCGCAGAAACCATTCCCTTCACCGAAACCCGTGGCTATGTCAAAAATGTGTTATCCAATGCCACCTATTATGCGGCCCTGTTTGAGAATCAACCGCAATCGCTCAAGGCGCGCCTGGGGATGGTGGGGCCAAAAGGCGTGGCACTGGCCGAGGTGCGCTGAGACAGCGCGCTGAGGCGGTATGGATAACATCGAATAATGAATATATACCTACGATTGGCGAAATGGGAGTATTGAATGGAATTAACTGAAGTGGATGTAACCCTGGCGCATACCCTGGATGTGGCCGAAAAAACTGGCTTGACGCTGGTCATTGGGAATAAAAACTATTCATCCTGGTCGATGCGGCCCTGGGTGGTGATGACCGCGTTTGGCATCCCCTTTCACGAGGTGCGCATTTTGTTGGATCAAGCCGATACCTCGGCGCAAATTGCCGAATATAGTAGTGCCGGGCGGGTGCCGATTTTAATTGCCGGACAAATCACGATTTGGGATTCGCTCGCCATTTGTGAATATTTGGCCGAACAATTTCCTGATAAAGACTTGTGGCCTGAAGATGTGGCGATGCGGGCCATGGCGCGCTCGGTGTGCGCGGAAATGCATTCGAGCTTTTCCGGTTTGCGCAGCGCCATGTCGATGAATATCAAAATGCATTTTCCGGGCAAAGGCCGCACCCCTGCAGCCCAGGCCGATATTGGCCGGATCAGTGAAATTTGGGAAGATTGCATGTCACGCAATGGTCACCAACAATACTTGTTTGGGCAATTTTCGATTGCCGATGCCTTTTTCGCGCCGGTAGTGATGCGCTTTCACACCTATGGCGTCGCGCTGGCCCCCGCCTTGAATGCGTATTGTGAGCGCGTGCGTGAGCATCCGGCGGTGGCGCAGTGGGTGCGCGAAGCGCTGGCCGAAGTGGACGTGATCGCCCGGTGCGATTTGCCGCCGGAAAGCTGAGTGTGCCATGAAAGTGTACTTGGTAGGCGGTTCGGTGCGCGATCAATTGCTGGGCGTGAGCAGCCAGGATCGCGACTATCTGGTGGTGGGCAGCAGCCCACAGCAAATGTTGGATGCCGGTTATTTGCCAGTCGGTAAAGACTTCCCGGTGTTTTTACATCCGGGCAGCCATGACGAATATGCCTTGGCACGCACCGAGCGCAAAACCGCGCCGGGGTATACTGGCTTCGCCTTTCATACCGCGCCCGACGTGACGGTCGAGCAAGATCTGGCGCGCCGTGATTTAACCATCAACGCCATGGCACGTGCCGAGGATGGCGAATTGATTGATCCCTTTGGCGGCCAGCGTGATTTGTCCAATAAAGTATTACGCCATGTTTCCGCCGCCTTTGAAGAAGACCCGGTACGTATCTTGCGGCTGGCCCGCTTTGCCGCGCGCATGCCCGAGTTTGTGGTGGCCGATGAAACCATGGCATTAATGCGGCGCATGGTGCAGGCGGGCGAGGTCAATGCGCTGGTGGCTGAGCGGGTGTGGCAAGAATTGGCGCGCGGCTTGTTGGACGCGCGGCCCGAGCGAATGTTTCAGGTACTGCAAGCTTGCGATGCCTTGCCCCACCTTGTACCGGAATTGGTGGATGCTGAACCCATCGTCTGGCAGGCATTGCGCCTGGCAGTCGAGCGGCAATTTAATTTGGAGCAGCGCTTTGCCACCCTGTTGCATCGGATGAGCAGTCAGGCCGATATCCGCGCTTTGTGTCAACGCATGAAGGTGCCAAGCCACTGTCGCGATATGTTGGAAATGCTGGCGCGTGAATTGCCGTTGCGTGAACAATGGATAGCATTGAAGCCGGAGCAGTGGGTTCATTTAATGCAGCGTTGCGATGCCTGGCGCAAACCCCAGCGCTTCGAACAATTCTTGCAAGCCATTTGCGCTGTTTTCCCGCTGGAGGCGCAATGCCAGTGCTTGCGCCTGGCCTTGAATGCCGCGAAAGCGGTGGATGCTGGTGCGATTGCGCAGCAATATGCAAACCAGACGGCGTTAATTGCGCCAGCGATTTTTCAGGCGCGGGTTGATGCAGTTACCGGGTTGGTCGGCGTTCAGCCAGTGGGCGAGGCCACGGCATGAGGGCGTGGCGCTTGCCTGCACTGGGTTTGGCCGCGCTGATCCTGATCAGTATTTTGGGATTTTTGTATTATCAAACCCAAATGTTTGATCTGGAGCGGCAAAGCCAGGTTCTTCTTGATCTGCGTATCTTAAAGCAAATGGACGTGGAATGGAGCGCTAATATCTTGCGCTCACGCATCGGCATGAATCATGATTATGATCCGCTCAGTTTGTCAGTGCATCCCATGCAGGTATTGCAAGAACGCTTACATCAGGCGCTGGAACTGACCCGCCTTAAAGCCGCCAGCATCAGTTTGACCCGTTTTAGCGCCGCTTTTACCGAAAAAAGAGAATTGGTTGAGCGCTTTAAATCGCAAAACGCCATATTAAGAAATTCCCTGATTTATTTTCCGATTGCCGTCGAAGAATTAAAGCAACAATTGCGCGAAGTTGAGAAAACCAAGCCCGGCCAAGCACTGGAAATGACCAGCCTTGAAGCCCAAATCAGCACCTTGATGGCCGATACCTTGCGCTTTAATCTGGTACCGGATGCCCAGTTGGCGAGTCAAATCAAGGCGCAGTTGGCACAACTCGAAGGGCGCGCATGGCATCCCCGGATTCATGCCATGTTAGTCCAATTATCGGCCCATATCCATGTCATTGTGCGCCAACGGGTGCTTGAAGATGTCTTATTGGCGCGACTCAGTGTGATCGCTTCTGATCGGATAATCGACGATATTCTTCATTCGTTCGAACAGGAATTTGCACGAGCGCTGGCTGAAAAGCAGCGTTACCGGCGTTTTTTGTTGGATTATGTTGCCTTTTTGGCTTTGTTGGTGCCGTATGTGGGTTGGTGGATTACAAAAAGATACCGTATGAATCTGCAAAAAAATCAGCATTTGCAAGCCACGAATGATACATTAGCCCGACACATGGCCGAGCGGAATGCACAATGGGAGCGACAAGCGAGTCAATTGGCTGAAATGGTTGCGTATGATAGCTTGACCGGTTTGGCGAATGGCGCTCAGTTGATCAGGCAATTGGAACGTGCCCTGTTACGCGCTGAACGCTGCATCAGCAGGGTGGCATTACTGTATATCGGCTTGGATGGCCTGCAGGTGGTACGGGATACTTATGGGCAGTCTGTAGGTGATGTTGTACTGCAAGAAGTAGCACATCGGGTGCCCCGTAATTTTCGCGAAGAAGATTGTTTTGCGCGGTTGAAAAGCGACGAATTTGTGATATTGTTAGAAGATGTTGCCACTCTTGACGGGGTGCTACGGGTAGCGCAAGAAGTCTTGTGGCAAATTGAACAAATTTCATCTGTGGCGGGATGTGCAGTAAAACTTTCCGCTTGGTTTGGCATCAGTTGTGCCCACGGCCGCTCCGGTGTGGCGTCTTCAGCCACTGCATTATTGGACGAGGCGGATCGCGCCATGTCTCAGGTAAAACAAGGTGCGCAAGGGGTACGCATCGCATTGAGTGAAAATGCAAAGTGGGATGCAGACGGCAGCGCGAAGTGAATGGGGCATAAAATTTGTATGAATTTGTTTCAAAGAACGCGATGAAAGAAGATTTGCGGTTGAATATTTCAACTCTGGCAATAGAATTCTGAAATTGCAAAGCTCAAAAAGCATTTCAGGCAAAAAATAATTAATGGATGTTGACATCAACTTTTGATATCATGGCGCTCTGGCTTTTATTGTGATTAAATATACTTCCAACGTCTTCGGGAATTGCTTGCAAATTTACCCAAGTGTGTGAGATAATTGGCAATGCTCTAATTTAAATTGAGTGAAAGAGTAAAGATTTATGGGTGTTCTGAATATTGATGATTTAGTAAAATCGTTGGGCGATGAACAGCCTTGCGGTGAGGATCTGGAATATGATCCGGAAATGGCTGAACTGTTAAAAGAATCGGCAGGTAAGCCGGAAGTGCAGTATGGTGATACTTTGGTCGAAGCGGTGCCGCCAGAATGGAAAGCGGTTAAGAAATTGGCCTTGGCTGTCTCGGGGCGAACGCGGGATTTGCGCGTAGCGATCATTTTATTGCGCTCGGTCATGGCCCTACACGGAATCGAAGGTGCGACCGATGGCTTGATGTTGGTGCAGCGCCTGTTGAGCGAACAGTGGGATTTGGTTCACCCTCAACTGGATCCTGATGATGACATGGATCCGACCTCCCGTATCAATTGCCTTGCTACCTTGGCCGATGGCCCCACTTTTGTCAGAGAGTTTAAAGAAGTTGGCTTTATTACCTTGCCTGGCTTGGGGCCGTTAAATGTGCGCCAGCTTGAGTATTCTTTGGGTGAGGTGGTTGTCCCTGCAGGGAGAGAAAAAAATGAATTGTCAACCATTCAGGCATCAATGGGTGATATTTCCCCTGAGCAAATGGCACTCGCGGCAGAGCGTTTGGAGGCGGCTTATGGTGCGATTGTCGGGATTGAAAAATCCCTGGAGAGTCGGGTAGGCGCTTCCAATATGCTCAATCTGGATGGCATCATCAAGCCAATCAAGAAAGCGCGTGATTTTATTCGCGCCCAACAGCCTGATGCCGAGCCGATTGAAGAGAGTACTGATGTAGCTGAAGGTGTTGCTGGCGGTGCAAATGTTGCCTCCGGAGGCGGAAATTCCGGGCGTTCTGTTGCAATTAGTGGCGAAATTGCCAGCCGTGAAGATGTTTCACGCATGATAGACAAGATCTGCACGTATTATTCCAAGTATGAGCCGTCCAGTCCGGTGCCAATACTTTTGCAGCGTGCGAAGCGGCTTGTGCCAAAAAGCTTTATTGAAATAATGGAAGATTTGACCCCTGATGGTTTGGCGCAGTTGCAGGTTATTAGCGGCATTGTTCCACAGAATGAAGAGTACTAAGCGGTATGAGTTGGAGCAAAGGTCTTGGTACCCCTTTTATTGATAAAAGAAGGAAGGAAAAAATTATGGCCAAAGAAAATAGTCAGAAGTTTATCGCTCGCAATCGCGCGCCGCGCGTACAGATTGAATACGATGTCGAAGTGTATGGTGCCGAGAAAAAAGTGCAGTTGCCCTTTGTGATGGGTGTGTTGGCCGATTTATCGGGGCAACCTACCGATCCTTTGGCTCCGGTTGCGGATCGCAAATTCCTCGAAATCGACGTTGACAACTTCGACGAGCGTTTAAAATCGATGAAACCACGGGTAGCGGTGCAAGTACCTAATACGCTGACCGGCGAAGGTAATATGGCAGTGGATATTACGTTTGAAAGCATGGATGATTTTTCACCTGCCGCGATTGCGCGTAAAGTCAATGGTTTAAGTCAACTGTTGGAAGCGCGCACCCAGTTGTCGAACCTGATGACCTATATGGATGGTAAAACCGGCGCGGAAGAATTGATTGCCAAATTATTGCAAGAGCCAGCATTAATGCAGGCGCTGACCGCTGCACCAAAACCAGCGGACGCATCCGAATAATCCAACATTACAACCCGTAGAGGAATCTTCCATGGCTGAGACCAGTGCAGAATCATTGCAACAATCTGGCGCTACGTATGAAGCGAGCGACTTTGCTAGTCTGTTGCAAAAAGAATTTAAACCCCAATCTGACAAAGCGAAAGAATCTGTCGAGGCGGCAGTGCGTACTTTGGCTGAACAAGCCTTGCATGGTGCCAATTTAATCTCGTCCGATGTCTTGGCAACGATTGAAGGCTTGATTGCCCAAATCGATAAAAAACTCACCGATCAAATTAATTTGATCATCCATACCGACAAGTTTCAGGCGGTCGAAAGTGCTTGGCGCGGTTTGCATTACATGGTGAATAATACTGAAACGGATGAAACCTTAAAAATCCGCGTCATGAATATCTCCAAGAATGAACTCGGCAAAACTTTGAAAAAATTCAAAGGCACAGCCTGGGATCAAAGCCCGATCTTCAAAAAGATGTATGAAGAAGAATTCGGCCAGTTTGGTGGTGAGCCATTTGGTACGATTGTTGCCGATTATTATTTTGACAATAGTCCGCCTGATGTTGAGCTTTTGACTGGGATGGCAAAAATTTCGGCGGCCGCGCATGCGCCGTTTATTGCTGCTGCCAGCCCTGCTGTGATGTTGATGGAGTCGTGGAATGAGTTGGCCAACCCACGTGACTTGACCAAAATCTTCCAAACGCCAGAGCATGCTGCATGGCGTTCATTCCGTGAATCCGAAGATTCGCGTTATGTCGGTTTGGCCATGCCGCGTTTCCTGGCGCGTCAACCCTATGGCATTAAGACCGATCCGGTTGAAGAGTTCAATTTCGAGGAAGATACTTCCGCACCGGGTAGCAAAGGTTACACTTGGGCCAATTCGGCCTATGCGATGGCGGTGAACATCAATCGTTCGTTTAAAGAATATGGCTGGTGCTCGCGGATTCGTGGTATTGAATCCGGCGGTGCAGTCGAAGGCTTGCCCGTGCATACCTTCCCGACCGATGATGGCGGCGTTGCCATGCAGTGTCCAACTGAAATTGCAATCTCCGATCGACGCGAAGCGGAATTGGCGGGCAATGGCTTCATGCCTTTGGTGCATAAGAAAAACACTGATTTTGCTGCTTTCATTGGCGCGCAATCGATGCATTCACCCGCAGAATATGATGATCCGGATGCAACCGCCAACGCCAACCTTGCGGCACGTTTGCCCTACTTGTACGCTACCTGCCGATTTGCTCACTATCTTAAATGTATCGTTCGTGATAAAATCGGTTCGTTCAAGGAAAAGGACGAAATGGAGCGTTGGTTGACCAAATGGATTATGAATTACGTGGATGGTGATCCGGGTAATTCGAGTGAAATTACCAAAGCCAAGAAACCTTTGGCTGCGGCAGAAGTAGTGCTGGAAGAGGTAGAGGGTAACCCGGGGTATTACACCTCGAAGTTTTTCCTCCGTCCTCACTATCAACTTGAAGGCTTGACCGTATCATTGCGTCTGGTTTCCAAGTTGCCTTCAGCAAAAGGCGGCTAATCGGCTGGCTTGTTTGTGAGCGTTGGGCGGTTGTGCCGCTTAAACAATTTTTATTTGTAAATTAGTGTCGGCGAATGGTTTGCCGACCGTAACTGGAGAAATAACATGGCATTAGATATGTTCATCAATATGGGCGCCAACATCAAAGGCGAATCCAAAGACAAAGCTCAAGGCCCTAAAGGCGATATCGATATTCTGGCATGGAGCTGGGGTATGAGCCAATCCGGCACAACCCACACTGGCGGTGGCGGCGGTGCTGGTAAAGCAAACTTCCAAGACATTTCCTTCACCAAATACGTTGACAGCGCATCCAATGCACTGATGACTGCTTTGGCCAAGGGTCAGCATATTCCTGAAGTGAAGTTGCTGGTACGTAAAGCTGGCGAAGGCCAACAAAAGTACATCCACATCACCCTGAAGCAAGTGGTCGTTACTTCCCTTTCGACGGGCGGTAGCGGCGGCGAAGATCGTTTGACCGAAAGCGTCTCGATCAACTTCGCTGAAGTGAAGTTTGACTACACACCACAAGACGCCAAAGGTACTGTGTCTGGCGATAAGACATTTGCCTGGAACATCGAGCAAAACGCAGCAGCTTAATTGCCGTTGTTGTCAGATTGCGCTGGCCATGTTTGGTCAGCGCAATTTTCTATTGGATTTTCATAAAATTGGAGTGCTCATATGAAAGCAGAACAGCTCGTTAGTGAAGGCAATCTGGTAGAAGCGCTCAAAGCATTGCAGGATTCGGTACGTAAAGATCCCTCTAACGCGAAATATCGCGTTTTTTTATTTCAATTGCTCTCGGTACAAGGTAATTGGTCGCGTGCGCTCAATCAACTTAATGTTGCGGCTGAGCTTGACATCGACACCCTGCCGATGGCGCAAACCTATCGTGAAGCGTTGCAATGCGAAGCCTTGCGCAGCGAAATTTTTGCCGGTAAACGTGCCCCCCTGGTGTTTGGTGATCCCGCCCCCTGGGTTGTGCAATTGCTCGAAGCGATTCGCATTGAGGCACAAGGTGGCCATGCAGAACAGGTAGCGCAAATGCGCGCCCATGCACTGGAACAAGCCCCCGCCTCCGCTGGTAGCATCAATGGTGAGCGCTTTGAATGGTTAGCTGATACCGATCAGCGCCTCGGGCCCATTCTGGAAGCCGTGGTTAACGGCAAATATTATTGGATTCCACTGCATCGCCTGCACAAAATTACCATCGAAGCCCCCACCGATTTGCGTGATGCGGTCTGGACTGCCGCCCTGCTCACCTTGTCCAATGGCGGCGAAGCAGTGGCTTTGATTCCGACCCGCTACAATGGCACCGAACAAAGTACCGATTCGTCTTTGTTGATGGCCCGTCGCACCGAGTGGACTGAAGCGAATGGCAAGGGTTTGGGGCAGCGTATGTTCGCCACCGATGTGGCCGATTATGCCTTAATGGACATTCGCAGTATTGAGTTTGATGAAGTCATTGCCAGCGAATCGGGCGAGGCATCTGAAACCTCAGCCGCCGATACAGTTGAAACTGAATCTGACACGCAAGGCTAATCATGGCAGAACTTGCCCCTCGGGAGCGACTGCAGCCCTCATTATTGGATCGACTCACCGATTCTGAGCCAGAAAAGGGGGTAGAGTCGCGTGAAAGGCGTGTTTTATCGCTACGCACCTTGCACCAAAGCGTGTTGCGTGACCTGGCCTTGCTGCTCAACACCACCTGTCTTTTTCGCACCGGAGAAAACACCAAAAGCTATCCGGAGGTAGTGAGTTCGGTGGTCAATTATGGTATGCCGGATATTGCTGGTGCATCGATTGCTGGCATCAAAATGGAAGTGTTGGAAGAAACTATCAAGAAAGCCATCATTGATTTTGAGCCGCGCCTGATCGAAGGCACTGTCAGCGTTAAAGCGGTTTCAAGAATTCAGGAAGGCGTACACTACAATAAAATTGCATTTGATATTGAAGCCGATATGTGGGCGCTGCCTTATCCTGAGCGGTTGTATTTGAAGACCGAGCTGGATACGGAAGGGCGCGGGTTTAAGTTGACTGAAATGGATCGCCCAAGGTAATTATGAATCCCAGATTTCTACGCTACTATAATCAAGAGTTGCAGCACTTGCGCGAAGTGGGTGGCGAGTTTGCCAAAGAATACCCCAAAATTGCGGGGCGGATTGGTTTGGAAGAGTTTGACTGCGCCGACCCGTATGTAGAACGCCTGTTGGAAGGCTTTGCCTTTCTCGCCGCGCGGATTCAAATGAAAATTGAATCCGAATTTCCGCGCTTTACCCAGCATTTGTCCGAGTTAATTTACCCACATTTTCTGGCCCCCACCCCATCCATGATGGTGGCGCAACTGCGGGCTGACTTAAACAATCCTGCCTTAAATAATGGCTTTGTGGTGCCGCGCGAAACCTCGATGCGTGCGATTGTGCTTGATCAGGATGCCACCGCCTGCCAGTATCGTACCGGCCATGCACTAACGCTGTGGCCGATTCAACTGGCTGAAGCCAAATTTTTTACCCTGAGTGGCGCGCAAGCTGGCCTGGATGTGGTGTTTCCAAGTCAAGTCAAAGCGGGTATTCGCCTGCGTTTGAAATTGGATGGGGTGCGCCACTTCAACACCTTGCCGATGGATAAGTTGTGTTTGTATATCCGTGGTGGCGATGATATGCCGATGCGAATTTATGAAAAAATCCTGGCCAATTGCGAATCGGTGTTAGTCACGCCGACTAACCGTCCGGCACGTTGGCATCATTTTTTATCCAAAACCAATATCCGGCGCATGGGTTTTGACGACGATCAAGCCCTGCTGCCAGTGGACAAGCGTGGCTTCTCCGGGTATCGGCTGTTGCAAGAGTATTTTTCTTTCCCACAGCGCTTCATGTTTGTCGAAATTCAAGGTTTGCAAGCGGCTTTTCAAAAGTGCGATGCCAACGAAGTCGATATCCTGATTTTACTCAATCGGCCCGATGTGCAAATGGAGCAAACCCTGGATGCCTCCAATTTTGCACTCAATTGCGTGCCTGCGATTAACCTGTTCCCCATGATCGCCGATCGGTTTGATGTCGATGAGGGCCACATCGAATACCATGTGGTGCCCAATCGTAAACATCCGATTGACTATGAAATTTTCCAGGTCACCGGGTGTGATGGTTATGGCGTTGGCGCGGAAGCCTTGTTCAAATACGAATCGTTTTATAACGCCAAAGACCTGGGCACCTTGCATCAGGCCGAATCGTTTTTCCAGGTTCGGCGTGAAAAGCGCAAGCTCTCCGAGCGGCAACGGCGTCTGGGGCCGCGTACCAGCTATATTGGCACCGAAGTATTTTGTTCGATTGTCGATGGTAATGAAGCGCCCTATCCGGAAGAGCTGCGACGGGTAGGTTTGCGCATTTTGGCCACCAACCGCGATTTACCGCTCACCATGCCATTGGGCGTGGGCAATACCGATTTTATTTTGATGATGGATTCACCCGTGCTGGAAGTGCGCGCCCTGGTTGGCCCCAGTGCGCCACTACCCTCGTATGCGGAAGGCAAAGTGGCGTGGCGCTTGATCAACCATTTAACGCTCAATTATCTGTCCCTGGTCGATAATGACCCCGAGCAAGGCGCGCTGGCCTTGCGTGAAATGTTGAGTTTATATTGCCATGAAACCGACATCTCATCCCAACGCCAAATCGAAGGTGTGCGCTCAATCAAAGTCGAGCGGGTGACGCGGCGCTTGCCCACCCAGGGGCCAATTACCTTTGGGCGTGGCTTGCAAATCACCTTGTTGCTCGATGACACCATGTTTGAAGGGGTAGGCCCCTTTTTACTGGGGGCGGTGTTGGAGCATTTCTTTACCCAGTATGCCTCGGTGAATACGTTTACCGAAACCATCATCAAAACCATTTCGCGTGGTGAAATTATGCGTTGGCCTGTAAAGAGTGGATTATGCGCGACCCTGTAGCCACCATGGCGCTTCTGGAAAAAGAAGCTTACCGGATGAATTTTTTTGCGGTCATGCGCCTGATCGAAAATGCTTTTCCCGACAAACCGCGCATCGGCGAATCATTGCGTCCGCGTGACGATGTGATCCGCCTCGGGCAAATTCCGGAAATGCGTTTTCATGCCACCATGTTACACGGCATGGTACCCGCCAATGCGTATCGTCCGCGGCGCCTGGAAGTGAATTTTTTCGGCATGTTAGGGCCGCAAGGCCCGATGCCCTTACACTTCACCGAATACGTGCGCGAGCGTACCCGATTGACACCGCCCGACCCGACCTGGGCGCGTTTTCTGGATGTGTTTCACCATCGTTTTCTGTCGCTGTTTTATCGGGTACATGCGATTGCCGACCCGGTTATCAGTCTTGATCGCAAAGACAATGATCGCTTTTCCACCTATGTGGGCAGCATGTTTGGTTTGGGCACGCCAGCGCTGCAAAACCGTGACGACATCAGCGACTTTGCCAAATTGCATTTTGCCGGTTTGCTCGCCAACCGGATTCGCCCGGCCTCGGGTTTGGTCATCATCTTGCGTGAATACTTCAAGTTGCCGATTCAGTTACAGCAATTTGTTGGCCACTGGATGCGGCTGGACCCGGAAATTCGTTCGCGCCTGGGGGTGCGTGATGCCAGTTGCCAACTGGGCGTGGGCACGGTATTGGGGGAGCGGGTGTGGGATTGCCAGAATAAATTTCGTATCGTCATTGGCCCTTTGGACTATGATGACTATTGCCGCATGCTGCCCAACGGCCCCAGCATGAAGCGTTTGGTGGCTTGGGTGCGCAACTACGTTGATAATTCACTCGAATGGGATGTGCGCCTCATCCTCAAAAAAGAACAAACGCCGCGCCTGAAGTTGGGCGGCGACCCGAAAAGCAGCGTGCGCCTGGGTTGGACTACCTGGGCGCATTCCGCTCCGATGCAAAAAGATCCGAATCAATTACTTGTCAACCCAACCGCCCGCATGGGCTCCACTACTACACCAACCAGTGAGGAATAAATGGCCGAGATCAGTCGCGTAGCATTATTTGGCAAGCTCAATACGCTGTGTTATCGCAGCATTGAAAGCAGTACCGTGTTTTGTAAATTACGCGGTAATCCTTATGTTGAGTTGATTCATTGGTTTTCGCAAATTCTACAATTGCAGGATTCCGATTTAACCCGCTTGCTTAAAGCTTACAACCTTGACCCGGCCGGTTTGGCGCGTGACATGCAAGCCGCGCTGGATCGTTTGCCGCGCGGTTCCACCTCGCAGGTGGATTTATCCTCGCACGTGGAAGAAGCAGTAGAACGCGCCTGGGTGTTTGGCACCTTGTTGTTTGGCGAATCGCAAGTGCGCTCAGGCCATTTGATGGTGGGTGCCTTGAAAACCCCCAGCTTGCGCAATGTCCTGTATGGTATTTCCAAGCAATTTGAAAAAATCAAGGTTGAAGATTTATCCGACAATTTTGCCAAAATCCTGGGTGATTCACCCGAAGCCTTCCTGGGCGCATCGGACGGTTTCCAGGCCAACGCCGCCCCCGGCGAAAACAGTGGCGCGATTGCCCCGGCTGCCATGGGTAAGCAAGAAGCCCTGAAAAAATTCACCGTCGATTTAACCGAGCAGGCGCGCAGCGGCAAAATGGACCCCATCGTCGGGCGTGATGATGAAATCCGCCAGGTGGTCGATATTTTGATGCGGCGGCGGCAAAACAATCCTATTCTGGTAGGTGAAGCGGGCGTGGGTAAAACCGCCGTGGTGGAAGGCTTTGCCCAGCGCATTGCGCGCGGTGACGTGCCGCCAAGCTTAAAAGACGTG
The DNA here is from genome assembly GCA_046597185.1 of Burkholderiaceae bacterium. Classification (GTDB taxonomy): domain Bacteria; phylum Pseudomonadota; class Gammaproteobacteria; order Burkholderiales; family Burkholderiaceae_D; genus CAMBDR01. The sequence continues at coordinate 31,683 of JBKJLF010000068.1, forward strand.
GAACTGCGCTCGCTCGACGTGGGCTTGTTGCAAGCTGGTGCCAGCATGAAGGGTGAGTTTGAACAACGCTTGCGCTCCGTCATTGACGAAGTGCAAGCGTCCACCAAGCCCATCATCTTGTTTATTGATGAAACCCATACCCTGGTGGGGGCGGGCGGTGCAGCGGGCACGGGCGATGCGGCCAATCTGTTGAAGCCGGCACTGGCGCGCGGCACCTTGCGCACCGTGGGCGCGACCACGTTTTCGGAATACAAAAAACATATTGAAAAAGATCCGGCCTTAACCCGCCGCTTCCAAACCGTGACCGTGGATGAACCAAGCGAAGAGCGCGCCATTTTAATGATGCGCGGCGTGGCTTCGACCATGGAAAAACATCATAAAGTGCAAATTTTGGATGAAGCGCTGGAAGCGGCGGTCAAGCTCTCGCACCGTTACATTCCGGCGCGCCAATTGCCGGATAAATCGGTCAGCCTGATCGACACCGCCTGCGCACGCGTGGCCGTGAGCCTGCACGCCACCCCGGCTGAAGTGGATGACAGCCGCAAGCGCATTGAAGCGCTGGAAACTGAATTAGGCATTATTGGGCGCGAACACGTTATCGGCATTGATATTGGCAAGCGCGAAACTGACGCCAGTGCTTTGCTGCTTGACGAGCGCAAACGGCTGGACGGTTTGGAAACGCGTTGGAACGCGGAGAAGGTGTTGGTGGACCAATTGCTGGATTTGCGCGCCAAGCTGCGCGGCGGCCTCAATCCGGTGGAAGGCACGGGCAGTAATTTGGAAGCAGCGGCAGCCGATGCCGCCAAGGCTGTGGTGGCAGCACCGGCCATGTCCGATGAGGAACGCGCTGACCTGAAGGCCAAGCTGCAAATGATACAAACCGAACTGACGGCGCTGCAAGGCGAATCACCGTTAATTTTGCCTACCGTCGATTACCAGGCCGTGGCCAGTGTGGTGGGTGACTGGACGGGTATTCCCGTAGGCCGGATGGCGAAAAACGAGATGGAAACCATCTTGAAAGTGGCGGACTTGCTGGCGCAACGCGTGATCGGCCAAGATCATGCGATGGAAATGATCGCCAAGCGGATTCAAACTTCGCGTGCCGGGCTGGATAATCCGAATAAGCCGATTGGCGTGTTCATGTTGGCTGGTACTTCGGGCGTGGGTAAAACCGAAACCGCGCTGGCACTGGCCGAAGCCTTGTATGGTGGCGAGCAAAACCTGATCACCATCAACATGAGTGAATACCAGGAAGCGCACTCGGTGTCCTCGCTCAAGGGCGCGCCTCCCGGCTATGTTGGGTATGGCGAAGGTGGTGTCCTGACCGAAGCGGTGCGGCGCAAACCGTATTCGGTGGTGCTGCTCGATGAAGTTGAAAAAGCCCATCCGGACGTGCATGAAATCTTCTTCCAGGTGTTTGATAAGGGTGCCATGGAAGATGGTGAAGGCCGCGCGATTGACTTCAAAAACACCCTGATTATTCTCACCACCAATGCCGGCACCGATTTAATTGCCGGTCTGTGCAAAGACCCGGAATTAATGCCCGACCCCGAAGGCATGGCCAAGGCCTTGCGTGAGCCGCTGTTAAAAGTCTTCCCGCCGGCTTTGTTGGGTCGTTTGGTCACCATTCCGTACTATCCGCTGTCGGATGAAATGCTGGGCAAAATTGTGGTGTTGCAATTGAAGCGCATTAAAAAACGGGTGGAAGCGCGTTACAAGATTCCATTTGTGTACAGCGACGAGGTGGTCAAACTGGTGGTCTCGCGCTGCACCGAAAGCGAATCGGGCGGGCGCATGATCGATGCGATTTTAACCAACACCATGCTGCCGGACGTATCGCGTGAATTCTTGCAACGCATGATGGAAGGGGTTGAAATCAAGCGGGTGGAAGTGGGCGTGAAGGATGGGGAATTTAGTTACGCGTTTGAGTAATTTGGGTTGGCAAAAGGCCACCACCCTTAGTGTACGCAATTCCCTTCCCCAGGAGGGGAATAACCCCACGCTCAGCGCTTGACCATCACCCAATTCCTGTGCGCCACGCCATCAAGCATAAAGTCGGTTTCACCCTCCTGCACAAACCCTTGCGCCAGATAAAAGCGTTGCGCGCTCAGGTTTTGCGCATTCACCTTGTGTAATGTGTTTTGGCGCAAGCTGCGTTTTCCGTTAATATCGTGTGTATTGCATACATCAGGTTTACTCCCAATTATGTCCACTGTGCCCACCACCTTCCCCAATTTCCGCAGCCGCACCATGCTGATGCAGCACATCGAACACACGATGGCGTTTTACCATCCGCGCTGCATCGACCAAAGTGGTGGCTTTTTCCACTTTTTTATGGATGATGGCAGCATCTACGATGCAAGCACCCGCCACCTGGTGAGTAGCACGCGCTTTATTTTTGTCTACGCCCAGGCGTATCGGCATTTTGGTGGCGCGGCGTATCTGGAGCAAGTCAAACATGGCTTGCACTTTCTGCGCCATGCGCACCGCAACCCGGCAAGCGGTGCCTATGCCTGGCAATTGCAATGGCGAGACGGGCATGCCACCGTGCTGGATGGGGAAAACCACTGCTACGGCCTGTCCTTCGTCTTGCTCGCGTATGCGCACGCCTTACGCGCAGGCGTACCCGAGGCGCGCGCCTGGCTGGATGAGACCTTTGATTTGATGGACGCGCGATTTTGGCAAGCCGAATCGGGTTTATATGCCGACCAAGCCAGTGCAAACTGGCAAACGCTGGCCCCGTATCGCGGCCAAAACGCCAATATGCACGCGTGTGAAGCCATGTTGGCCGCCTATGCCGCAAGCGATGACATTCGTTTTTTGCACCGTGCGGAAACCCTGGCGCGCAATATTACGCTGCGCCAGGCCAATTTGGCCAATGGCATGATTTGGGAGCATTACCACAGCGACTGGCAAATCGATTGGGACTATAACCGCAACGATCCGGCCAACTTATTCCGCCCCTGGGGTTACCAACCGGGGCATTTTACCGAATGGGCCAAATTGCTGGTGCAACTGGAGCGCCACGCCGCCAAACTGCAGCATGGTTCGGAATGGATTTTGCTGCGCGCCGAAGAACTATTCACCTGCGCGCTGGATCGGGCCTGGGATCAGGCGCACGGCGGCATCCACTACGGTTTTGCGCCGGATGGCAGCATTTGTGATGGCGATAAATATTTTTGGGTGCAGGCCGAAAGCTTTGCTGCGGCCGCGCTGTTGGGCGCGCGTACCGGGCAGCCGGGCTATTGGGCGTGGTATCAGCAGATTTGGCAATACAGTTGGGAGCATATGGTAGACCATGAACAGGGCGCGTGGTATCGCATTCTGGGGCCGGATAACCGCAAGTTGACGGCGGAAAAAAGCCCGGCGGGGAAAACCGATTACCATACCATGGGGGCGTGTTATGACGTGCTGGAGGCGATGAAGTTGGCGGGGGAGTTTTAAATGGTGGACGAAATCAAACCGGCCATGATCGCCGAATACCAAACCCAACTGCCGGATCAAAAACTGTTGCAAGCGAAATTGCATGAGTTTTATCTGTTGAATATTGTGCAGGGGAGGGGCTATGAGGCAGTATAAGCCAGATGCGGAAGAGAAGGACATGACCCGCCCCCTCATCATCTACCACGGCAATTGCATGGATGGCTCGACTGCCGCATGGTGTTTCTGGCGCAAATATCGTGATCAAGCCGATTTTGTGGCGGGTTATTTCGATCAGCCTGCGCCGGATGTAGCGGGGCGCAGCGTATTTTTGCTTGATTTCAGCTACAAGCGCCCCATCGTGGCGGCCATGTTGCAAAGCGCGGCCAGCGTCACCTTAATCGATCATCACAAATCCGCGCTGGAAGATTTGGCCAATCTGCCCGGTTTGCACTACTTTACTGACCTGGAACGTAGCGGTGCCACGCTGGCGTGGGATTATCTGTTTCCCGGCGAAGCCAGGCCGAGCTTATTAAACCATATCGAAGATCGTGATTTATGGCGTTTTCAACTACCCGCCACGCGTGAGATTTTGGCCGGTTTGTACAGCTACGATTTCAGTTTTGCCTTGTGGGATGAGTTGATGCAGGCAGATCAGGCCCACATTGCGCAAATGGCGTTGGAAGGGCGTGCGATTGAGCGCAACCACCATAAAAACCTCGCGCACATGGTGCAAACCTGCCAACGCCGCATGGTGATTGGCGGGGTGGATGTGCCGGTGGCGAATATTCCCGGCATGATGGCCAGTGATGCCGGGCATTTGATGGCACAGGGCGAAGTCTTCGCCGCCTGTTATACCGACACCGCTAGCGGACGCAAATTTGAATTGCGCGCCAGCGCCACGGGCAGCGATGTCAGCCTGGTTGCATTGGAATATGGCGGTGGCGGCCATGCCAAAGCGGCGGGTTTTATGGTGCCGCGCAGCCATCCGCTGGCGCAGGCGTGAGCGGGTTTTGGCGCGGTTTGGCCAAGTGTAGCCTGCTATGCTTCTGCGGCTGCTGACGAGATTCAGGGGGGAATGTTAGAATTGCCCCCAATTTCCCAATTTCCCAATTCCCCAATTCCCCAATTCCCCAATTCCCC
>JBKJLF010000805.1:0-17754 GCA_046597185.1 Burkholderiaceae bacterium
TGGCAATACCGCTGCCAAGCAATACCAGGGCTGGCCCTGGGCAAATGCCGGCCATACCCCAGCCTATGCCAAACAACAGGCTACCGATGCCCAGCATCAAAATAACGCCCGCAAGGCCTATGACCATGCCACCCAGCGTCGAGAGCCGCGGTGTAAATTCATTCCACACAATATGCATGATGATTCCTTTCGTTGCGCCATAATTTTTCAATTAACACATCATACTGCTGGCCTACCGGGATTCATCAACAATAACCATGAAAATATCGCCTTGCCGCCTGTTTGGTTTGGGTTTGCTCGCAATGGTGGCTTTGTTTGCGCGGCGCATGGCATAATCAAGCCAGTTCTTTGATGGCATGATCTGATGCATTCCAGCACACTCGATAGTTCCGAATTACTGGCCCAAGCCAGTCAGGCAGCGCCGCGCCCCGCACGCGGCAAGCTGCGCATTTATTTTGGTGCGGCCAGCGGCGTGGGCAAAACCGAGGCCATGTTGCTCGCCGCCCGGCAAAATCTGGCAGCAGGGCGCGATGTGTTGATGGTTGAAGCCGGGTTTGATCTCGATACCGTCTTGACACGCCACCCGGCACTGCTGGTTCTACCGCAACTGGCGCACAGCAACCCCGAACCGGCGCGCCACCCCAAGCGTTGGCAAGATGTGGAAGAAATACTGTGCGCCGGAATCGACGTGTTTACCACGCTCAATGTGCAACATCTGGAAAGCTTGAACGATGTGGTGCGCCATATCACCCATACGCCGATTGAGGAAACCCTGCCCGATACGGTATTGCAACAAGCCGATCAAGTCATCCTGATTGATTGCCCGGTTGATGATTTGCTGCAACGCCGCCTGCATAAGGCCACCGCCACCCTCTACAGCCGCGACAGTTTGATTGCCTTGCGCGAATTGGCCTTACGCTGCTGCGCCGACCATGTGGAACGCGAATTGCGCGGCCAGCGTCAGGCCAGTACGCTGAAATCGGTCTGGAAAACCAATTCCAGCCTGCTGGCCTGTATTGGGCCGGAATCCGAAGCCGAACATGTGATCCGCAGCACCGCACAACTGGCCGGCCAACTCAACGCGCATTGGCACGCCATTTACATCGAAACCCCACAGTTGCAAAATCTGGCTGCGCCGCGCCGCCAGATCATTTTTGAGCATTTGCAACTGGCGCAAAGCCTGGGTGCGAATACCGCCGTGCTGGCCGGGAACGACATCGCCCTGACGATTGCCGAGTATGCGCGCGAACAAAATATCAGCAAAATTGTATTTGGCCGCAGCCACCAGCGCTGGCTATGGCCGTGGAGCAGTTTTACCCAACAACTGGCCAAGCTTGCGCCCGAGCTGGATGTGATCGAAATCGGCCACGCCTACCAAAGCGCAACCTGCAGCCATGCTCACGCCAACAACCCGGCCCCAATCGGCGATAACGACCATGGCGGCCATCACGATGCTGGCGACTCGGCTGGCGACTCGGCTGGCAACGCGCCTGGCAACAACGCACCGCCCAGGCCCGGCCACACTTCGCGCCGCAGGCGCTACCTTTTCGCGGCGGGTGCCAGTTTGCTCACGGCCTTGCTCACAATTCCCCTGTTGCCGCATGTTGATTTAGCCAATATCGCCATGCTGTTTTTACTGACGGTGGTGTTGGTTGCGGTGCGCTTTGGGCGCGAAGCCTCGGTGGTGGCGACTGTCGGCGGCGTAATTGGCCTGGTCTTGGCCGCCCCCCACTTACATTTGACCAGTTTCGCGCCCAAAGACTTGCAATACATGATTAGCTTTGGCGTGATGTTGGTGGTCGGCTTAACCATTAGCCGGCTCACTGCCAATTTGCGCTACCAGGCGCGCATTGCGCTACACCGCGAATCGCGCTCGCGCGCGCTGTACGAGTTTGCGCGTGCCCTCTCGGGCGTATTGCTGACCGAACAGGTGATCGAAATCTCGCGCGACGTTATCCAACGCTCTTTCAATGCCCATGCCACCATCTTGCTACCGAATAACGAATCGAAACTGGATTATCCGGCCGCCTTACCCGGCAGCGAGATACCCAACCTGAGTGTGTTGGAGCTGGGTCTGGCGCAATGGGCCTATGACCGCGCCGCCCCCGCCGGCATGGGCACCGATACGCTACCCAATAACCGCTTTTTCTTTTTACCCCTGGTGGCCCCGATGCGCACGCGTGGGGTGCTGGCGATTGAGCCGGACAATGGTCCGTGGATATTAATCCCCGAGCAGCGCAAGCAACTCGATACCTTCGCCGCGCTGGCGGCGATTGCGCTGGAGCGGGTGCATTATGTCGAAGTCGCGCAAGAAGCGCTGGTGCATATGGAGTCAGAACGCTTGCGCAATTCGCTGCTGTCCGCACTGTCCCACGATTTGCGCACGCCCTTGACCTCGCTGGTTGGCTTGTCGGAGTCATTAAGCCTGTCGCAACCACCACTTTCATCGATGCAACAGGAATTGGCACGCTCATTACACGACGAAGCCGTGCGCATGAGCCATCTGGTCGCCAATTTACTCGATATGGCACGTATTCAAAGTGGTAAAATCAAACTCAATCTGGCATGGCAAACCCTGGAAGAAGTGGTCGGCAGCGCCTTGCGCGCCAGCCGCCGCCCCTTGGCATCGCACCTGGTGCAAACCGAACTGGCCGCCAATTTACCGCTGGTGCGCTTTGATGCGGTGTTAATTGAGCGGGTATTATGCAATTTACTGGAAAACGCGGCAAAATACACACCGCCCGCCTCTCGCATTACGCTGGGCGCGAGCTGTCATGACGGTTTGCTCGAAGTGACGGTGCAAGACAATGGGCCAGGGCTGCCAGTGGGGCAGGAACAAGCGATTTTTGAAAAGTTTACCCGGGGCGAGCGCGAATCATCGATTCCCGGTGTCGGTTTGGGTTTGGCCATTTGCCGTGCGATTGTAGAAGCCCATGGTGGTAAAATTGCGGCACGCGCAGCAAACGGCGGTGGTGCTTGCTTTAGTTTTACCCTGGCGTTGGGTATGCCACCCGACCTTTCTTTTATGGATCAGAGCGAGCCAGAACTCGCGCCCGAATGATGATGAAATGATGAGATTATGAGCGAAGCCAGCCCCGTAGCCCTGTTAGTTGAAGACGAACCGCAAATCCGGCGTTTTGTGCGCATGGCGCTGGACGGTGAAGGTTGGCAGATTTTTGAAGCCGAAACCATGAAACGCGGCTTAATTGACGCCGGCACGCGCAAACCCAATCTGATCATTCTTGATTTGGGTTTGCCCGACGGCGATGGCGTCGATTTTATTCTGGATGTGCGCAAATGGTCGCCAGTGCCGATTATTGTGCTCTCGGCACGGGTGGATGAAGGCGATAAAATCAAAGCGCTCGATGCTGGCGCGGATGATTATTTAACCAAACCATTTGGCGTGGGCGAATTACTGGCGCGGGTACGTGCCACCTTGCGTCGCCAACGCCAGCCGCAGGGCGATAGCGATGGCGTGATTCAGTTTGGCGATGTCAAAGTGAATTTAAGTACCCGGCTGGTGACCCGTGCCGAGCAAATCGTCCACCTCACGCCCACCGAATACCGCTTGCTGGCGGTGTTGGTGAAAAATGTCGGCCGGGTGGTCACCAATCCCCAGCTTTTGCGTGAGGTATGGGGGCCGTCGAATAGCGAAAACGGCCATTACTTACGCATTTATATGGGCCACTTACGGCAAAAGTTGGAGCAAGACGCGGCCCAGCCGAAATATTTGCTGACCGAAACCGCCGTTGGCTATCGCTTACTCTTGCCGACTTAAAAACCATCGCCAAAGAACCCAGCAAAGGAATAAGCATGGCACAAACCTATTATGAGATTCTCGGCTTGGCCAATGATGCTACTGGCGGAGAGATTAGCGCGGCTTATGAGAGCAAATTGAAAGCCATCCAGGACAGCCATACCATTGACAAAAACAAGTTAATGGTCATCAAAGAAGTCTATCAGGTTCTCTCCAACCAAACCAAGCGCGACATGTATGACCAATCGCTGCTGCGCGCCGCGCAACCCAAACTTCGCGCCGCCTATACCGAGGTAGCGGCGGAACCCGAACCGCAGCGGCAACACCTGGCCTGGATTAAATGGTTGCTGGCCACCCTGATTATTCTGGTACTGGCATTCTGGTGGTATTCCGGCAAGAAAAAACCGATTATTGTATCGAAGGGGCCGCTGATCATCGCCAGTGCCTATGACCAACCGATGCCAGACAACGCCGCTGCGGGAAAGCCGCAACCCATTGTTGCAGCCGCCCCCGTCACCAGCGGCCAGGAGCGCAACGCTGAACAAATCTTTACCGAACTCTCGGTGAGCATCGCGCGCATCAATGTCAGCAATGCCAGTGGTCGGCCAGTTTCGGTCGGCAGTGGCGTGGTGATTGCGCGCGACACCGTCATTACCAACTGCCATGTTACGCAGGGCGGCAACACCTTCCAAGTAAAAATTGACAACCAAAATTATGCTGGTCAACTGGAGCTGGAAGACCGGGATTTTGATTTATGTCGCTTGCACGTGAATGGTTTAACTGCGCCGGCGGTGCGTTTGGGGCGGGGCCAGACTTTGCGTTCCGGGCAAAAAGTATTTGCCATTGGTGCGCCACATGGTTTGGATTTAACCATTAGCGATGGCATTGTCTCCGCCTTGCGCGATATGCCGGGCGGTAAAGTGATTCAAACCACGGCCCCGGTTTCACCCGGTTCGAGTGGCGGTGGTTTATTTGATGCCTATGGCAATTTGGTGGGGATTGTGACGTTTCAACATTCACAGGGGCAAAACCTGAACTTTGCCGTGCCGGCTGAATGGATTAACGACATGCGCCAACGTACCAGCAATGAAACCGTGGGCACCTTAACCCGGCCGCAGGCGCGGGAAGTAGAGTCCAGCGGCAACGGTAATGCGGGCCAATCCGGTCAATCCAGCCAATCCAGCCGATCTGCCCTGGAACAAAGACTTCTGGGCAAGTGGGATTGCCATGGTTCGATCCATGCGGTGAATATGGAGCTGAACTTCCGTCAAAACGGGCAAGTCATTACCCGGCGCGAGGGCAAGGAATTTGGCGGCACCTATACCCTGCGCAACAAAACTTTGCGCCTGGTGAGTGCGGATGTGCTGGAAGGCGATTTGGACGATTTCACCGATAGCCGCTTTATTGTCAACTTTGGGCAAGGCTACCGGATGGTGTGTGACCGCAAATAGCGTAAAAAAAAGGGGCTATGTCGGTTTTAATCTTTATTCACCCTTATTGATTCAAGGTTTGAATCAAATCATTTTTAAATGGCTCCGGCTTGGCGCGCATGCACACTTGCACTTCGGTGCCACGGTCTGAAATAATGGTTTGGCCGGTAAAATACGGGTCGAAATTGCGCCGCATCTGGCCGTCCCAACGCTTGGCCGAAAATTGCGGTAGCGGGTCGCCATTGGTGAGTTCGGCATAGCCCACCACCACATCGATATTAAAATTTTGGTAGCGGCAAAATTCTGGATGCGTAACCAGGGTCGCAGTCAAGGCATCCCAAAAATAATATTCACCGGAATCGATAAAGCCAGTGTTTTTATCCAGCACGCGGCTGTAAAATTCACCACTGGGGGTTTTAATGGCGGCTTTAAAGGCTTTGGCATCATCGGGTGTCACTTTCACGTCATTGGTGCCATCCAACGCCACCAGCGTGAGCGGCACTTTCGATTGCAACACGATGCGCGTGGCCACCGGGTCGATCAACACATTCCATTCCGAGGTTTTGTTTTTATAATGGTCGGTAAAACCGGGCACGATGATATTGCCCTTGGCCCAGATGGCACCACCCATCATATAAATCCGTTCGATCTTTTGTTTGATTTTGGGCTGTTTTAGCAGCGCTTGCGCGACGTTGGTGGCATTGCCGATTACCACCAGCTTGACTTTGACGTTTGATGCCATCAGCAAATCAATCAACAACTGCGCCGCATGGCGACGCTCCGGGCCACGGCTGGCGGCAGGCACCGGTACATCGAAAAAGGCATCGGCATCTTTCCGCCATGGTGCCGGGAAAACCGCAAACCCATCCATGGGCTCGCTATCACCACAGGCCACCGGAATGCCTTTTTGCGGCGACATATCCACCAAATCCACCGCATGTTGCGCACCGGGATTGCAATGCGCTTCACCCGCACCGGTCACGGTAATGCCCAACACACGGGTTTGACGGTGGTGCAGCAGGTATAACATGGCAGCCCAATCGTCAATGGCCATATCGGTATCGATAATGACGGGTATGCGCGCCTGATCCTCAGCCTGCGCAACCTTGGCCGCGTCCGTAACCTTCGCAGCCTTCGCAGGCGTACCCGCAAGCACATTGGCGCAGGCCACGCCCAGCACGGCAGCACAAATCAATTTACGCATATCCATTGCCATTACCATCACCTCCATCACCTCACTTCAATCAATACACCGATTGGCTTGCGCTACTTGCTTTCGCCACCCAAAGCTTCGACCAAATTCGTCATCATCTTATTCAATTCACCGCACATCAAGACAAAATCAGACTGAAAACGCTCTTCTTCGCCCATCGTGCTGCTATCTGTCTCTTTCAGCACGTCCAGTGGCTTGATACTCTTCACCGCCAAGGCTTCGGTCAAGGTAAATGAAATCCGGTCGGCCCAGGTCATGGCCAAGCGCGTACACTGCTTACCGGCCGCAATATGGCGGCGCACATCTTCCGCTTCCAGCGTATGGCGTACATAACGCACAGCAGCCTTACTCTCGCCACTGGCGCGCAATTCGGTATCCTGATCCACCGTAAAGCCCGCAGGCGCTTCATCGCTGGAAATCCAATCCGTCATTTCCGCCACGGGCGAGCTGACCACACTTAAGCCGGCAACCGGCAATTTATCCACCGCTTTTAACAACAGTTTGATGATTTCATCGGCCTTGGCAGGCGCTGCCGCGTCGATTACCAACCAACCATTGACCGGATCAATCCACACCTTGGTGTGCGACTGGATGCTAAACGCGCGCGGCAATAATTCATCAAACACGTTTTCTTTCAATTCGCGCATTTGCTTTTTGCCGGGTTTAAAGCCTTGCTGATCGGCCAACTCTTGCGCGCGCACCTTGGCCACCTGATTCACTACCGAGGTGGGCAAAAGTTTTTTCTCGATGCGCAATTGCAACAGCATTTGCTGGTTCGATGTGTAGACCAAACCACCATTTTGAAGCGGTGGTACCCATCCCTGGGTTTGCACATCGGCACTACTGCATTCCACAAAGGCTTGTGGTAGCAATAATGGCTCTAATTGTTCAGCATTCATTGCCCATGGCGCGGGCAAGCGATAAATTTGTAGGTTTTTGAACCACATGGCGGGACTCGATTTGACGGAAAAGAGCGCCATTTTACACGGCCTGCTGATCCAATTCAAATAAAGGCAGTTGTGTGGCGTTTTGATTTTCTTCCAACCGCACACCAATGCCCAGCAAGCGCACACCCAGGGTGGGCCGCGCGCTGGTTGGGTATTTTTGTGCGGCAGGAAGATTCGCCAAATTCACGCCTTGTCCGCGCTGAAAACCGGTGCGCATTAATTGTTGCAGCATGGCTAAATCAAGTTGGTGCGCCACGCATTCCACGGTGGTGCGGCGAAAATCAGCAAAGCGCAATTTAACATAGACTTTTTGCACCATGCGCTCCGCTTTGGCGCGTGCAATACTCCCCTGCAAGCTGTGCAATAATTCCGGGATATGTTGCAAACACGCGTCAAGATCGGACAAATCCGGCGTATAGGTTTCTTCTACACTGATGGATTTACGCTCCTGACTGATGTCTACCGCACGATTGTCAATGCCCCGGCTCAAATAATATAAATTGGCACCAAATCTGCCGAAATGCAATTGCAATTGCGGAATCGACCATGCACGTAAATCAGCGCAACTGTTTGCGCCCAATTGCTTGAGCTTGGCTGCCGTCACCTTACCCACACCAAACAGTTTATCGACTGGCAAATCGGCCACAAAGGCTTCCACCTGATCCGGCTTGATCACAAACATACCGTCCGGCTTATTCCAATCGCTGGCAATTTTTGCCAAAAATTTATTCGGTGCCACCCCAATGGATGCGGTAATACCCACCGTGGCGGCAATGCGGGCACGAATTTCTTGCCCGATCAGGGTGGCACTGCCCATGCATAGCGTGGCTTGGCTGACATCCAGATAGGCTTCATCGAGCGACAAAGGTTCAACCAAATCGGTGTAATCACGGTAAATGGCCAGAATTTGGCGCGAAGCGATGCGATATTTCTCCATCGCTGGCGGCAGCACCACCAATTGTGGGCAGCGTTGCAAGGCTTGCACGGTCGGCATGGCGGAGTGAATGCCAAAGCGGCGCGCCACATAATTGCAGGTAGCAATCACCCCGCGCTGCTCGGCGCGCCCGCCGATTGCCAGGGGCAGCTCACGCAGGCTGGGGTCATCGCGCATTTCTACCGCTGCGTAGAAACAATCGCAATCTGAATGAATGATTTTTCGTGTCTCAACCGCCATTGTTGAATCGATTTAAAAAAAGATGGCATATTGTAACCTTGATTATCGAATGATTATCGAATAATGCGCGAATGATTGACGAAAAACTGGCATTTTAGCCAGTCGAATTCCCTTTATTGTGCGACATGCATTCTTTCAATTTGTTAAAATAGCCCGATAAAATCGTTAAACTGGAGAATCCGTGTCAACTTTATCCATCTGGCCACGCCTGGGCCTGTTTTCCTTATGTCTGATCACCCTTATGCCAGCTTCTGCCAATCCGGACAACGCTACGTCAAAGCAAGCGGGCGCAACGCCGCCTATCGCCGCCAAAGTGCCGTTTCAAATAAAATACCATGGCCAAACCGTGGTGGATGACTATCGCTGGCTACAGCAAAAGCAAAAGCCCGAAGTCATCAACTATTTGAAGGCGGAAAATAGCTATACCGATGCCATCACCGCGCATTTAACGCCATTGAAGGATAAAATCTACCAGGAAATGAAGGGGCGGATCAAAGAAACCGACCTTTCTGTGCCCTCCCGTCGTGGCCCGTATTATTATTACTTTCGCACCGAAGCTGGCAAGCAATATCCGATTTACTGCCGCCGCGCGGCTGGCCCCGACCAAAGCTATAACGCCGACGCCGCCGAAGAAGTATTGCTTGACGAAAACAAGCTGGCTGTGGGCAAAAAGTTTTTTGCCGTTGGTGATTTTGCCATCAGCCCCAACCACCAAATGCTGGCTTACACCACCGACATGACCGGTTTTCGGCAATACCAGCTACATATCAAAAACCTGAAAACCGGCAAACTCTTGAAAGACACGCTGCCGCGCGTCACCTCGCTGGCCTGGGCCAATGACAACCAAACCCTGTTTGCGGTACAGGAAGATGCGACCACCAAACGCTCGGATCGCTTGTCACGCCTGAGTCTGGGCCGTGCGGCGAAACAAGTATTCCATGAAACCGATGTCGAATTTTCACTCGATGTTGACAAAACGCATGACCAGCAATTTATCGTTTTCAGCTCGGGCAGCACCAATGCCAGCGATGTCAGGCTGCTGGACGCTAACCAGCCGCAAGGCCAATTTCACCCTGTCCTGGGCCGCAGCGCCAACCACCGCTATAGTGTCGAACATCGGGCTGGCATGTTGTATATCACGACCAATCGCGATGCCAAAAACTTCCGCTTGGTGCGCGCGCCCTTGGCCACGCCAGATGCCAGCCACTGGGAGAGCGTGATCGAGCACGACCCCAAAGTCTTACTGGAACAAATCCACCTGTTCCAGGACTTTATGGTCGTCGATGAAAAAACCCAGGCGCAAACCCGACAACGGATTTACGACTTTGCCAAAAACACCTGGCAAACGATTCAATTTGACGAACCGGTTTACGTGATCCATGCAGACAATAATCCGGAATTTACCAGCAAGCAGTTTCGCCTGACGTTTCAATCGCCCATTACGCCGCGCACCTTGCTGGAAGTGAATATGGCCGATGGCAGCCAACGCCAACTCAAGCAACAAGAGGTGCGCGGCTTTGACCCCAAACAATTTGAAAGCCGCCGCTTGTGGGCCAACGCGCGCGATGGCGTGCAAGTACCGATGTGGGCAGTGTATAAAAAAGGCGTGAAATTTGATGGCTCCGCGCCGCTGCTGCTGTATGCCTATGGTTCCTACGGCATTCCAAGCGAACCGAATTTTGCTGACCGGCGCTTAAGCTTACTGGAACGTGGCGTGATTTTCGTGACCACGCAAATTCGTGGTGGCAATGAAATGGGCGAGGCCTGGCATGATGAGGGCATGCTGATGAAAAAGAAAAACACTTTTTTTGATTTCATCGACAGTGCCGAGTACCTGATTCAAAACAATTGGACCCGCGCCGACCGCCTGATTGCCGAAGGGGGAAGTGCCGGTGGCTTGTTAATGGGAGCGGTGAGCAATATGCGACCCGATTTATTTCATGCCGTGCATGCTGCCGTACCTTTTATCGATGTCATCAACTCG
The DNA here is from genome assembly GCA_046597185.1 of Burkholderiaceae bacterium. Taxonomy (GTDB): domain Bacteria; phylum Pseudomonadota; class Gammaproteobacteria; order Burkholderiales; family Burkholderiaceae_D; genus CAMBDR01. The sequence continues at coordinate 10,506 of JBKJLF010000805.1, forward strand.
ATGATGAACGCCGACTTACCCGGCACCACGGCGGAGTACCCGGAATGGGGTAACCCCAATCAAAAAGCCGCGTATGACTATATGCTCAGCTATTCGCCCTATGACAATATCGAACGTAAAGCCTACCCCGCCATACTGGTCACCACCGGTTTGAACGATAGCCAAGTGATGTATTGGGAACCGGCCAAATATGTGGCCAAGCTACGCACTTACAAAACCGATAAAAACCTGCTATTGCTAAAAACCAATATGGGGGCAGGTCATGGCGGGGCCTCCGGGCGCTATGACGCGCTGGGTGAAAAAGCCTTTGAAGCGGCCTGGATGCTGGATCAATGGGGGATCAAAGAATAATTTGCACATTTTTTGCAGAAATTTAGCAGAAATTGCTGGATTTCACTGGACAGGGGTAAGAACATCCCCTATAATTTCACTTCTTCGGATGCAGCACAAAACATCTGATGTTTCTGAGTATTAAGCAGGGTGCTTAGCTCAGTTGGTAGAGCGGCGCCCTTACAAGGCGTAGGTCGGGAGTTCGAGCCTCTCAGCACCCACCAAACAGAAACATCAAATTTGCGCAGCAGTTTTACCGGAAAATCAGGAGTGGTAGTTCAGTTGGTTAGAATACCGGCCTGTCACGCCGGGGGTCGCGGGTTCGAGCCCCGTCCGCTCCGCCAGAATGTGACACGAAAAGCCACCCTCGGGTGGCTTTTTTGTTGGTGCCACCGACATTTCCTGATATCCACGCCCCTCTTCCCATCAGCACATAACGCTTCACTTGTGTATAATTAAACGCTGTATTATGGATTGAAATTCCTTTTCATTACATCGGCATTTCCATCCCATTTTATTTCCATGCGTTAATTTATTCGTTTTTTGAAGCCATGCTTTAAATTTGGTTTATTTACTAAATCGAGGTGATTTTTTACCGGCTGAATATCATTTAAATTTAAAATTTGCATAATTTAAATATACCTTTATTTTAAATGCAACCACACTATCAACCAGCCACAAAAATATCTATTAGGCAACATTTTTGTGCTTGGCTGGTGTTTTTTAAATGTTTCTATAGTCAAATTATTTTTCAAAATACTCACCAGAGTTTGAGTGATTGAAGCGTAAACTTTAGTACGTGCTTCTTCTTAGCCTTACTTTACTGAACTAGTGTTTTTACCTTCACAATGTCCAATCGTTTTTGCTGCCACTCACGAATGGTTTCACATGCTGTGCTGCGATCAGCTTGACATCGTGTCCCATTTCCCTTAATTTGCGTGCCCAAAAGTGCGCACCTGCGCAAGCTTCTATGCCAATTTTTATTACGGCCAGTGTGGTAAAAAACACTAAAACTTCATGCCGCGCCAATTTCTTCTTCCACATCACTTTCCCCTTATCATTCATGGCCACTGCTACAAAGACCTGTTTTGCTATATCCAGCCCTACTACGGTTGCGCTATCACTCATTTCAGACTCCTTCACGTTGGTTGTGCTTGTACATTCAAGCTTGGTAACTAAATGATGCCCCACCTGCTGGGTGGGTGGAGTCCATTTCATTAACTCTCTTTATTTAAATATGTACACTACGTGATTATCTTTGCTTTAATATGTACACTACGTGATTATTCCTGCGGTGTGCTGTTTACTCCTCAAGTACTGTACTGCTTGTAAAAGAAAACCTTAAGGTTTTCTTTTGTCTTTGCCCTTTTTTTCCGTTCCTTCGCTTTGCTCAGGCACTACTAAGAAGGGCAAAGACACCCTTAGCCAAAATGTTTAAATTTTAGGTGGGGTATCATTTTCCTTCTTAGTAGTTACACTACATATCGGGCCGAGGATAGTTAATCATCTCTGGTTAGTCCATTCACCGTATTAACACAGCTTAAACTTGGTTGGACCATAAGACTCTCAATTGTGGTTTTGTTTAAATCTCATTCTAGCCTACTTACTATAATCAACCTATATTATAGTTCGCTACCTGTCACGCAATGCCTTTTCCAGTTATCAGCCTGCTATTAAATCAAACTGACTATTTTTACCTGTGCCTGTTTTGTGACCATTTGCATTAGCAATCTTCCGAATCGTGGGACTTAACCGACGCATAAAAAATTGCCCTTACAATCTCTCGTTAGGGCAATTTAATTTTTATTTGGTCTTGACAATTCATTTGAATTTCGTATTATTAAATAGCCAGTCGGGAAACTGTTATTGTACATATATTGGAATTATTTATAATGTCAAGGTGCAATATTAAAAAATCCAGTCATTTGACTGGATTTTTTTCATCTAATTGCCGAAATTATTCTTTTATCTTTAATATTTTGTATTAAAAAACATATTTTAATAGTTTTAGTATTGGGCGAAATCACCGCGCCGCCATAATTTTGCCAGCATCATAGTTCCGCGCGGCAATATATCGGCAAATTAACAACACTTTCGGCTGTGCATAACTATGAAATCATATAAATATGTCCGGTTGGCACGGCAATCGCCGATACCCAATGTTAGACTACAAACCATTGCTAAGGTAACGGGATGGCTAACAGGCAATGTGCGGGGTATAATCGGCATTCCTTACCCCTCAAATGATTGGAGATCACCATGTTTGACTTGTTACCGCAGTATGTGCAGTTTGCCGTATTGCCCCTTGACGTAGCACCAAACCCACAGCAAATCGCTGATTTTGGCGCTACTAATTTTCCACCACCACCGCCCAGATAATGGGCGGTAATTGCTCATTGAGGTGAACATATGCTTTCAATCCCGCATGGCCTGATAAGAATTTTAGAGGCCGTCTTATGGGCATCAATGGGCTAATCGTACTGCGACTCTTCTATTTTGGCGACCGTGATTTGCTATCGCGCATTGCCGTTATTGAATACTCCAAAAAATGGCTTCTTGATAGTCGCTGGTTCATCAACTCCTATATCAACGGCTTGACCATCACCATTTTCACCTTTTGCGCAATCCCATTATTCACGCTGATCTACCTCATCAATACCGACAAGATGCGAGTGACGGGCATCGCGATCATCTTGTTTACATTCTTCATCGCAATAGAGAATTCAACAAAGGGGCGCGCCGCCAACAAGGCAAAATCCGCACCTGCCGATGTGCCAGCAGCAAAGGAAGGTGCTGCACACATCGCGGCGCAAGGCGGCACTGAAGAAGAATTGGCCTATGCAGAAGACCACATTAAAGACCAAAACGAACTACTCAGGCTTACAAATGCCGTGATCATTGCTGGCTTCTTTATTTGCCTCCTTATGATTCAGGGCGAGGGGCAGAAAAAATTTCTCTTCGGGTATGCATTTGGCTATGCTGACGGCAAGAACGACGTGAAGCCAAAAGCAGAAGTTAGATTGGAAAGGCTGGTGAAGTGTTATGACCGGGGGAGTGGTGGGCGAGGTTCATGGCCAGACCCGGCATGCAGAGATGTGTATGAAACTGCGCCACCAAAGAGCGCACCGCCAAAGATTGAACCACCAAAGAAATAACCGCCACACAGGGCGCATTCCAGACAAAGGATGCGCCCTTTTTGGCATATGTGCGAGTAAGGCGAATTGGTTTACTATCCCTTAAAAATACAAATTGAAAGCGTTGAAAATGACTGGCCACCCTTTACTAAATCAAGTTAAAGACAAAACTGAGATTATTTCCGTCGATGGAAAAACATACAATGTCCATTTAAGTTACCACCGCATCGCAGGGGTTGAAGGGTTTGTGGTTGGTTTGAAATTTTCTGACGAAAGCGGTAGCATGGATTCATCAAAATCAGGAAATGTTAACCCATTTACCTTGGGGACGGCAGTTGCTAATAAAGCAGCACAAATGTTAAAATCTGATTTGGATAGCGTATCCATCCTGGCCTATTATCTTCTTACTGAAGACCTTGACGCCCGGCGCACCGATGGCGGAAAATCAAAAGGGAAAGTTTATCACGCCCAAGCTATAAGAATACACCGCAGAGTTAAACACAAACTTCAACACTTGACGCGTTTTGAAGTAAAAGGCGGGTTGGGCTGGGCTATGACCGTAAATGATTTTGGCTCCTATGACCAGTTCAAGGTGTTAGAAAATGAATTGGCCAAACAAATGAGGGTAATACCATGCTAATCAAAATTTATAACGACGAATTAGTTGAATTCCCTGATGATTTGGCGGCCCGGATTCTGGCAACCCCGCTCTTGGACGAAGATGTCCCAGATTATCCAATAGAAGAAGTCAATGCCTTAATCCATGGCGTGCTAGGCGCACTTTTTGAGGAAGAATGGACTCTTGAGCAAAATATAGCAGAGGTCAGAGATATCTACGCGCCGCAACGCATCCCGAGCGCTACCAATCTGGAAAAAGCATTAGCATTGATCAGGCATTACAACGAAAACATTGCTGTGGAAGATATCGCCTGGGTGAGTGCGGATTTGGTATTCCCTTGCGGGGGCAATAATTACAAACCGAAACCTGGTTACGTAATCAATCAAGGGGCCAAACCGCCCGCTGATACCGCTACCCCATTGAGCTTAGAGGGCGGGCTTAACCCATGAACGCGTTGGCAAATAGTCACATTTCAAACTGCCACACTACCGAATTTTGTTTATTCACCACATCAAAACAAAACAGGCTATAATCAAAAAACGGTGGGAGCAAAAATGGTAGCAATATTTTTGTTTCTTTTTAACAACATCGCTGCTAAGCCTTTGATTTTGCTGGTGGAATTTTTTGTTGATGTGTTGGCAATGTGTGCCCCGTCCGCTCCGCCAGAATGTGACACGAAAAGCCACCCTCGGGTGGCTTTTTTGTTTTGCCACCGCCATTTCATGACATTTCCTGACATCCACCCCACTCTTCCCATCAGCACATAACGCTTCACTTGTGTATAATTAAACGCTGTATTATGAATTGCAATTCCCTTTCATTACATCGGCATTTCAATTCCATTTTATTTCCATGCGTTAATTTATTCATTTTTTGAAGCCATGCTTTAAATTGGGTTTATTTACTAAATCGAGGTGATTTTTTACCGGCTGAATATCATTTAAATTTAAAATTTGCATAATTTAAATATACCTTTATTTTAAATGCAATTACACTATCAACCAACCACAGAAATATCTATTCAACAGCATTTTTGTGCTCATCTGGTGTTTTTTAAATGTTTCTATAGCCAAATTATTTTTCAAAATACTCACCAAAAACTGAGTAATTTAAGCATGAACTTTAGTAAGTGCACCATCTCAACCTTATTTTACTAAAACAGTGTTTTTACATTCACAATGATCTGATTGTTTGTTTGCAAGTACGATAGACGTAAGCTGGCGGCTAGGCAATTGATGCAAACTTGAAAACCAGCTCAGCTTGACTTGTTTATTTTTTTAAATTTTGAGAGAGCATCCTGATGCTAGATCGACACAATCCCTATGACGCGCAGCAGCCTTTATTAGTTGGCTGCTCTTGCGGCGGCAATCATTCGCCAGACCAACATCCAACCGCACTTCGTCAAACCGATGCCGAACAGATCGGGCGCGACTTTATCGAAGCGACCATGGTCAAGGCATTGTTTCCCCATGAGCCAACCCGGCGTGCCTTTTTGAATGCGGTCGGTAAAAATACCGCCATGGCAGCCATTGCCAGCGTGGTGCCCATGGCCAGCATGCAAGCGATGGCTTATGAACGCCCGGGCGATCTGGAAAAAAGAGATTTGAAAGTCGGCTTTGTCGCCATTACCTGTGCCACGCCCTTGATTATGGCCGATCCGCTCGGCTTTTACGCCGGGCAAAATCTCAAGGTGCAATTGGTAAAAACCCCCGGCTGGGGACCAATACGTGATCGCATCATCAAAAAAGAACACGATGCATCCCACTTTTTGTCGCCCATGCCCTTGGCCATGAGCCTGGGTTTAGGGCATGCCCCCTACCCCACGGCGGTGGCAACGATACAAAATAATAATGGTCAAGCCATTACGCTGCACTTGAAACACAAAGAGAAACGCGACCCGGCCAAATGGAAAGGCATGACCTTTGGTGTGCCATTCCAATTTAGTATGCATAATTTTTTGCTACGTTATTATGTTGGAGAACAGGGTATCAACCCCGAAACAGATATTAAAATCATCAATGTTCCCCCTCCGGAAATGGTTGCCAAACTCAAAGATGGCACCATTGATGGCTTTCTTGGCCCAGACCCATTTAATCAGCGCGCGGTATTCGATGGCGTGGGCTTTATCCACATCTTGTCCAAAGAGATTTGGGATGGTCACCCCTGTTGCGCCTTTGGTGCTGGCGAAGACTTCATTAAACAACACCCCAATACCTTTGCCGCGCTATTTCGCGCCATCATTAATTCATCCTTGGTGGCCAGTATTTCAACGGATCGTACTGAAATCGCGAAAGCCATTGCTCCGGTCAAATATTTGAACCAGCCACTGGAAGTCCTCACGCAAATTTTGACCGGAAAGTATCCAGATGGCTTGGGCAATGTCCGCTCGGTGCCGGATCGCGCCATGTTCGATCCCGTCCCCTGGGAAAGTATGGCGGTTTGGATGCTGACCCAAATGAAGCGCTGGGGCTATATTAAGGGGGATGTGAAATACGCCCAATTGGCCGAAAAAGTATTTCACTTAACCGACGCCAAAGCCCAAATGGCGCAAGCAGGATGGGTACCGCCACGGGGGGTGTATCGTAAATACGACATCATGGGCAAAAAATTTGACCCGGACAAGCCTGAACAATACGCATCCAGTTTTCCCATTTCCAATATTAGCTAAGGAGGCCGCGAAAACGCCTTATCATGCTATAAGTCATCGTGCAATCTGTTATATTTTCCAGCTTGCACTGATTTTGCATGCTTGTTATGCGTTTTACAATCTTATTATTATAAAAAGGGAATTCTATGTCCTCGATCTTCAAACCCTACGATCCCGACCATTCTCGCGCCTGTTCTTGTGGTCGGCATGGCTCTCAGGCAGAACACAATGAAGAGGCGCAGCGCGCTACATTGGCGCGTGCATGCAACCCGGAAACACTCACCGAGGATGTCATAGAAGAAGCATTAATGCGTGCGCTATTTCCGCAAAATAGTGTGCGCCGAAAGTTTTTACAAGCGGTCGGTAGCAACACCGCCCGCGCCGCCATTGCCAGTGTCTTGCCGCTGGCCTCGCTGCAAGCCATGGCGCAGGAGAAACAAGGTTCACTGGAAAAGAAAGATTTAAAGATCGGCTTTATTGCCATTACCTGTGCAGCGCCCTTGATCATGGCGGCCCCGC
>JBKJLF010000847.1:0-4222 GCA_046597185.1 Burkholderiaceae bacterium
ATTAAAACCCAGGATGATGCCGCGCTCCACCGCCATGGTCTTAAGCTCCCTTGAAAAATGAAACGCCAGATCGGCCAGATCAATCACCGCATCGGCGGGGGTTTTTAGCTTGGTGCCCACTACCGCCATTTCAACTACATCCACAATCGAACTACTGAGGGCGCGCAAACGGGTTTCCATGGCTTGGCCAATGGCTTTGGCACTGGCCAGATCGTTGCAATTGGCGATTTCGTGCGCGGTGTAGGTCATGGGCATGATCGTGTTATTCAAGTCATGCACGGCACCGCGCAAGTCGGCATTGCGGGCGGCGGCATCGGCGTTGAATTCGGCCAGCAGTTTGGTACGTTCCAGATCGAGCAGGGAGGCAATGCGTTCTTCGTCGCGGCGTTGGATGTCCATGGCGGCGCGTTGGGTTAGCATGACGACGGGCAAAATGCCAACGAAGTAAAACCCAACGCGGGGGATGCGCCCAAAATATAGCCAGATAAAATAAGCCGCAGTCAACATTGCGCCCATGCTGGCGTAGATAAAAATGCGGTGGCGGTGCGAAATGGGGTCTTCAAGGCGGTTTTTGGCGAAAAACCCAAGTACCCCGAATACGGGCCATGTACAAAGCAATTCGCCGTGAAGGTTTTTACCCCACCAAAACAATCGTAGAAATTTCAGTAATAATACAGCAATCGCAGCAATTACATAAGATGCGTTAGCTGCGCCGGAAAGCGAAAGAATCAGCCCATAGATTTGCACCAATACATCGTAAAAACAAAGTTCTTCCAAGTCGCGCATGACGGGGAATGGCCCCAAACGGCGGATGGCGATAAAGACCAGTGCCGCCGTAGTGATCGCCAGCCCGTAGTAATTTATGTGCGCTTTAAACCACGGCAGTCCCATCAATGCGGAAAAGAATTCCTCACTACATATTGCCAATAGCCAAGCAGCAATCCGCAAAAAGTATTCTACAGAAATTAAGGGGCGAATATTGCCGCTTGGCATAAATTGCTCTCATTTAATTATTTCGGCGGGGGGTCAAACACGCCAATTTGCATCGGGGGGGGCAGCGGCGCGCCGTCAATTGCGCCAATTGATTGCATTGAATCACGCCCAATCCCCCCGCTCACCGCCCCCAAAACATGTTCCGTGGCAATAGTAACGCCTTCGTGTTGTACGGGTAACACACCCGCGAGTGGCTGAAATAAAATATCAAACATGGTCGTTTCCTTGATGGTGGTAGAGTGAAAAACAATGATACCAAGCCCTTTTTCAGTCACCGCAGTCCCAACTTCATGCAGGCAAATCTACGCTGGGTGATTATATCGTGACTTCATGGCCAATGCTGCTTGGTATAATACGGATTGTGCAAAACAGCTAGTGCAATTCTACACTAGCTGTTGGATTTTTGGGATAAAAATCCTACCTTATTTACCCGTTGGCAATACTTTTGGAAAGTTTTTATGACAGAATCGATTTTAATTGTGGACGATGACCCCTTCGCCGCAAACGGCATCGCCCATTTCTTACGTGACCACTACCGCACCCAAGCCGTATTTACCTTCGCCGATATGCTGGCCATTCTAAAAAAACAACGCTTTGATTTGGTGATTTTGGATTTGGATATGAAGCAGCAAGGCAATGGCATTGACTATATCAGGCTGATTAAAGAAACGGGCACCAAGGTGCTGGTGCTCACGACTGCGGTTGATCAACAAAGCCTTTTCAGTTGTTTTCGCGCCGAGGTCAATGGCTATATGGTCAAGGCGGATCAACCAGAAACCTTGCTCAAAAAGGTGCAAGGTGCATTGGACGGCCACTTAATGATTAAGGCAAGTTTGTTGGCCGAAGCCATCAACCCCGATAACGCACCACCGGTGTTGACGGGCAGGGAAAGCGAATTGGTTGACAAGTTCTTTGGCAACCCGCTGGCTACCAACGCCGATCTGGCCGAGATGATCAACCTCTCCGAAGGCCGTGTGAAAAATATGCTGCAGGAAATTTACAGAAAAGCTGGCGTCCATGCGCGCCACGAATTGCTGGCCGAATTGCGCCGACGCGGCTACCGCCCGATTGTGGCTGAAATGGAAGCAGCGTAATAAAACGCTGGCCTGCATGTGCCCGGTGCCGCCGCGCAAGCGCGTGGCAAGTGTTAATGCTTGATCCATTTTTTTACTTGCTGGGCAAACATATCGCTATTGACAAAATCAACACAACTTTGCAGATGCAAAATAACGCCATTTTTAGTCCGCTTGGGGTTGGGTGCTTTTTTAACAAATTCCGCTAATGCCGGGTAAGCTTCCCCTGGCAAATTGCCGTCTTCAACCAAACCAATTGCCCATTCAACGGCTTCATGCGCCAATGCCGTGCCGGGGTAACGGGCAATGATGCAAGCGGTCAAACCGTAGTCCCGACTTCCGCACTTTTTGAGTAGCAGCGACTAGCCCGCCATAGGGGAAATAGTCCATTTTCCGCCAAAGGCGAATTTGTAGTGCCTATCTACGTTTAAATACAACACGCCATTTCCGAAAATTGTGCTATCCTCAGCGCATGTCTATCCGAATTAAATCAACCCCAAATTCCCCCCGCCGCTCTGTGCAGGTGGTCGAATCCTTGCGCACCGGAACCAAGGTTTCCCAGAAAATCGTGCGGTATATGGGCATTGCGATGGCCGATCAGGAAGCGGCCCAATTGCGGCGGATAGGAGAAGAATTTATCGAGCGGGAAACCTTGGCGCGCTTGAACGGCCAATCGTTATTTGACGTGCCCAACTTGCGCCCGGCGCTACAATAATGTAGTGCCTGGATTGACTTAGTTCGTTGTTTTTAAAGGAAAAATAAATTTTTTTGACGTGAAAAGTGCGGAAGTCGGGATTACGGCTGCCCGGTGGTGTCTTTCACGCTAAGAAAGATGGCCCTGAGTTTGCCCATGCGTGAATCGTCACCCGTGCTTCGCCCATACCCTCGACTCACCTCTTTGCCTTCCGAATTATTAAAAACCGTATATTCATAGCGCAGCATCCCAATTTCCTTTCCACCGAGAGCATCCAAACCTGTTCTACATTGTCGTGCCAGACCATTTGCATCAAAGAAAGTAAGTGGATTCGCGCCAACATAAGCGTATGTATTAATCCCGCCATTTAGCCCGATAGGATCGCTTTGTAAGTAGCGACCAGTTTTCGGATTATAATCACTGAAGCAGTTACAACAATCTTGCTTACTATTGATTATTTCACGAACAACTTGGTACCCTGCTCAGCCGGTAATCGCCATCAACGATAAATCCCTTTTGCCCAGCGCCAATATCTACTTCCAGCACAAAGAACGACTTCATGTCATGGCAGGCAAGAATGGTGAATTGATCTCCCCTCTTGGCAACCTTTATAATCTTGCCATCCTCTTTCGCTGCTGATTCAAGCGTGCCGTAAATCGAAATATCGCCCTGTGCGTTCAACCGGGCAGGAGGGCGGGCAACATAAAACCATACGCCCATCCCAATCAGTAGCACAGCGACAATTACCCAAGTTCGATATTTTTTCAACGTCAAAATCCCCATGCCCATGGCGCACGTGTCAATCTGTCAATAATGGTTGGTTCGTTCTTCGCCGGGTAATTAGTGGTTGGCCCCGCAGATGGCGACGAAAGCAGGCCATTGCCAAGATCAATCGGCAGCACATGATTGCCATTAATCCCAAGGTTTGTATTACGGAAATCATAGAAATCGTCAATGCCAACCTCACGCAAGCAATTTTGAGGCGGCGTTCCACAATTGTTTGTGGCGATGTTGTAACTTCCACCATGTCGCTTGAGGCAAGCCTCGAAGCGATTTTCTTGGTCTGGTGTCATTTTGATTTTTACGCCTGTGCCGGATCGGAAATTCCTGTTCCGATCAATGTATGTCACGGGGTCTTTGTTCGTATTCCAACCGCCGGTGCTCCAGGAATAACTTTTGCCGTTTGCGATTGCCGAAACATGCCCAAATGAAGACGCGCCCTGCCCGACAGGCTCCCAAATAATTACTTCAGCCAAGCCATACGGATCAATGCTTCTTACGGGATTACTGCCCACATACGCATACGTATTCACTCCACCCTGTAGGCCAATGGGGTCGCTTTGTAAATACCGCCCACCCTGCGGATCATAATCCCGAAAGTAGTTATAATGAAACCGCGATTCATCATCAAACAGCTGCCCTGGAAAGCGCAGGTTATAACTGAAACTTGCACCAACCGCCA
>JBKJLF010000855.1:0-8881 GCA_046597185.1 Burkholderiaceae bacterium
ATTGCAGAGGCCAAAAAACGGGCTAAAACAACTGCGGGATCCGCCTTGGCTACGGGGTAACTGGGGAATTTAGGATAATCCAAGTCCTCAGCCTCCGATGTGTACCGCAAATTGAGGTATAGTGCGCGCCGCACAACCCGGCGTTCGGCGGCTTTCTCAGACACATAGTTGTAATTGCAGGTAAAACATGAACGCTTGATATAAACTGGAAGTAACAGAAGTTCTACAACACTTGGCTGCGGACGCCACGCAGGGCTTGGCCGTGCCGGAATCAGCCCGCCGCCTGGGTGAATTCGGCCCTAACGAATTTGTTGACCGGGGAAAGCGCAGCACCTGGCGGATACTGTGGGAGCAACTATGCGCAACGATGATCATTATCCTCATTGTCGCCGCTATCCTTTCTGGCGCATTGGGTGCATTCAAAGATGCGATTGCGATTGCTACCATTGTCGCTCTGTATGTGCTCTTGGGCTTTATCCAGGAATACCGGGCAGAGCAGGCGCTGGCGGCGCTAAAAAAATTAGCCGTGCCGACGGTTAAAGTGATTCGGGGCGGGCAGTTGCGAGAAATTTCCGCCCGCGAACTCGTGCCAGGTGACGTTTTGCAGTTGGAAACCGGCAATCTGGTCCCCGCTGATTGCCGTCTTTTGGAAAGCATCAACCTGCGGATACAGGAAGCGGCGCTCACTGGCGAATCCGAGCCAGTAGAAAAACACACCAAGGCCATGGCCGGTGACCTGCCGCCAGGCGACCGCCGCAATATGGCCTATATGGGTACGGTGGTCACTTTTGGACGCGGGCAAGCCATAGTTGTTGCAACGGGAATGCGCACCGAGTTGGGCCGGATTGCGGACTTGATTCAGAAAGTAGGGCATGAGCCGACTCCGCTCCAACGGCGGCTCGACCAACTGGGGCGCACCCTGGCCGTTGTCGGCCTTGTCATTGCCAGCCTTATCTTTGGGCTAGGCTTGCTACGCGGTGACGAGTTGATCCAGATGCTACTGACTGCCGTCAGTGTCGCGGTAGCCATTGTGCCTGAAGGCTTACCTGCTGTCGTCACCATCACCCTTGCCTTGGGCGCACAACGCATGCTCAAGCAGCAGGCGCTGATTCGCAAACTCCCGGCTGTTGAAACGCTCGGCTCGGTCACGGTCATTTGCTCCGATAAAACGGGTACGCTGACCGAGAACCGTATGACCGTGGTGGTGTTGGATGTGGCAGGTCATGCAGCGAACCTGAGCGAAAAACTGCGCCATGATTCAACCACGCTCACAGGTGAAAATCAGCCGCCTGCGTCGTTGTCGGCGCCGTTTCCCCTGCTATTGATGGGGGGCGCATTGTGTAATGACGCGCAACTTGCGGCTGATTCCACACGCAGTAATTGTCACGCCCTGGGCGACCCCACCGAAACCGCGCTGGTCGTGGCCGCCGCTCACATGGGATTCTGGAAGAGCGAATTGGAGCAGGGCTTGCCGCGCGTGGCAGAACTGCCTTTTGACTCGGAACGCAAACGCATGACGACGGTGCATCAAGTCCTTCGTTCCACGTCAACCTCACCAATCCCGTTAGATGCAGGGCTTCTCGATTGGCCGTATCTGGCCTTCACGAAAGGGTCTGTCGATGGCCTGCTGGACATTTCCAGCCGGGTCTGGGCGGATGGACAAGCCGAACCCTTAACCCCGGAATGGCGCGGGCGAATCCAGAGCGCCAACAACACCTTGGCCCAGAAAGGTATGCGCGTTTTGGGCATGGCGTTTCGATCGCTAAAGACCTTACCTGGTGTTGCTGCCGATGAACCATCCGAACCGCTGGAACGTGAGCTGGTTTTTGTAGGCCTGTTTGGCATGATTGATCCACAGCGTGGCGAAGTCAAACGCGCTGTGCAAACTTGCAGAACTGCAGGCATTCGTCCGGTGATGATTACTGGCGACCACCCGCTTACGGCATTGCAGATTGCCCGCGAGTTGGGCATCACGGAAACGGGCGACGCGCTCATCGGCCAGGACCTGGAGCGGTTAACGGTTGAAGAACTGAGAGAGGTTGTAGAAAAAGTGTCGGTCTATGCGCGGGTGTCGCCGGAACACAAGCTCAAAATTGTGCAGGCCCTGCAAGATAAAGGCCACATTGTTGCCATGACTGGCGACGGCGTCAATGACGCGCCTGCATTGAAAAAGGCCGACATTGGCATAGCCATGGGGATCACCGGTACGGATGTGGCGAAAGAAGCGGCCGATATGGTATTGCTAAACGACAACTTCGCCACCATTGTTGCGGCAACAGAAGAAGGTCGCGTCATCTATGACAATATCCGCAAGTTTGTTAAATTCTCGGTTGCGGGCAATATTGGCAAAGTGCTGGTCATGCTGTTAGCCCCGTTTCTGGGACAGCCTCTGCCGCTATTACCTTTGCAATTATTGTGGTTGAACTTACTGACCGATGGCTTATTAGGCTTGGGCTTGGGCGTAGAGCCGGCAGAACGCGATATCATGCGCCGCCCGCCATACTCACCGCAAGAGAATATATTTAGCCGAGGGGCGGGAACGCATGTTGCATGGGTCGGTACGCTGATTGGGGCGCTCGCTCTGGGCATTGGCGCATGGTACTTTTATGCCGGGCGCGACACATGGCAGACCATGGTATTTACGACGCTGGCCTTTTCACAGCTATGGCAAGCCCTTGCTGCACGTTCCACACGTGACTCGTTTTTTATCAGGCCATTCGCCAATCTGTTACTTCTTGGCATGGCAATTTTAATGTTTGTCTTTCAGGTGGCGGTTATCTACATTCCGCTGTTACAAGGCTTCTTCAAGACCGTACCTTTGAGCGGGACTGACTTTGCAATTTGTATGGCGTTTAGTAGCCTGGTGTTTGTTGGCATTGAATTTGAAAAATGGCTGGCCCGGGGCCGTCATGCCAAATTGCTACAAAATGGAAAGCCGTGAGGCTCAAGGCGGCTTGAATGGGGAAGTTATAAGGGCGGCTGTTTGTTCGGGGTGATCGTATTTTTGATTGATCTCACCCGGCAAAAGCCAGATCACCACGCGCTACAACCAACGCCGCACCTTGGCCTGATATTCCGGGTAGGCCAGCACAAAATAAGACGATAAAAAGCGTTCTTCCGGCAGGATTTGAAAGCGATTCATGTACAGCACAAACAGGGGGTAAAAACAGGAAAGCCAGCGCGTGCGCCAGCCAGACGGCAAAGGCCAGCAAAACCAATAACATGCCAAGATACATCGGGTTGCGGCTATACGAATAGATGCCCGTCATCACCATGCTGGAACTGTATTGCGGCGTGGTGGGGTTGACCGTGGTATCGGCCTTGCGGAAAGCCAGCACGCCCGCAATGGCGATGGCACAACCGATACCAAGGCATGCCGCACTAAGTAAGGTGCGTCCGGGCAGGGTAAATTGGAGCGAGGGCAGCAAATGGGCAATAAAACGCATGGCCAAACCAAATAGCAAGACCAATATCAGCGGGGGGATTTTCAGCTCAAGCCATGCCCAGGGCTTTTTTTTTGCATTGGCAGAATCCAGCGCCAGCGCGTGTTGATAAACCGCTTTCGAGGCTGCATCAAAGTTTTCCATACCGGCGATAACGCTGAAAGCATTGCCCGGCCCACTGCTCACGGGGGCATAATCGGCAAAACTGCCCATGCCGCCATACACCGAGCGGATTTGGGACGATAAGTCGTTTAACTCCGTCGCCGTAAAACCTTCGGCCTTGAGCGCTTGGGCGTAGGCCAAACAGCGTTCAAAATGGCGACGCCATTGGCAGCTTGGGTCGTGCGCCAGAAGGTTGACCAATTGGTCGAGTGAGGTGATGAGGTTTTCGAGGGGCGGGGGTTGGGTCATGGTGGTGTCCTGATTTCTTTTGGAGGCGCAAGCATGGGCAATAAGAATTCACTTTACATTAGCGTGAAATAACACAGATTTTGGACGAAAAAAAACCTCGTGAGCAAAATCACGATTCTGTGATTATTTCATAATTCGGGGTGTCGTGGGCGACGCCGCATCATGAAAGTTAGTGATACTGAATTTGCTATTGTAATTTAATAAGTGCATATTCCATAATTTATATGGATTTTTTGAATATATTATTTTCTTTCCAGTCCTTTTACTTGGCACGAGTGTGGCATACCACAATGACTTTATTAATGGATTGGTGCACCCGAGTGTGCGCGACGTGGCCGCGCAAGTGATTTTCATGCAGAAAACCACCATCGCCACTTTTTGGTACAGAATTTACGCAAAGCGTTCAAAAATCGGTTATTGTTTTGATTGTTGCTATTTGCCAGCGCCGTAGGCTTAGATTTTTATGTCCAATTCATCCGACACCGATTACAAAGCCATTTTCTCGCACCCAGAAATGGTGATTGATATCATCACTGGCTTCGCGCCCGGCCCATGGCTGGCGGACATTGATTTTGCCACACTGGAACCCTTCAAAAGTAGCTTTGTATCGGAAGCCGAGCAAGCCAGCGAACGTCATTCGGACTTAATCTGGCGCGTGCGTTGCAAAGGGTGTTGGCTCTACATTTATCTGCTGTTTGAGTTTCAATCGACCATCAACCACTTCATGGCTGTGCGGATGTTGGTGTACGTTGGTTTGCTTTATCAAGAATTGATCAAAAACAAAGAATTCGATGACAACAACAAACTCCCATTTGTGTTGCCCATCGTGCTATACAACGGGCTGCCACGCTGGGGGGCGTCGCTCAGTACACAAGACTTAATCAGCAACGCGCCGCTTGGTATGGCGCAATATATTCCGCATTTACATTACCATCTGATCGACGAAGGCAGTTACGATGCCGACCTCTTGTCAGACTTAGAAAACCTCGCCGCCGCCGTGTTTTTAATCGAAACGCAAACGAGTCTGGCGGGCCTCCAAAAAGCGCTAGACAAAGTGCTAAAATGGCACGATACTACCAAGCATCAGGCCTTAGGTTTAGCCATTGCGAAACTCGCAGCGAGGGTGTTGCGCAAGAGAATGCCAAAGCTAGGTACGACGCTCGATAGCATCCATGATTTGAAAGGAGTGGTTTCTATGTTGGAAGAAAATTTTGATAACATTGTGCGAGAGCATGAAGAAAAGGCCATGCAAAAAGGTTTGCAGCGAGGCTTAGATCAAGGTTTACAACAAGGCTTGAACCAAGGTTTGCAACAAGGTTTGGATCAAGGGCTAAAGCAAGGCTTACAAGCAAGCATGACGATGCTCAAAGCGATGCTCGCAGGGCGTTTTGGCCCCTTGCCAATTTGGGCGATCGATAAAATTGACACCGGAACGTCAGAATTGTTAGAACAATGGTGTGTTCGCTGCTTAAGCACATCTAGCTTAGAGGCGTTGTTTGACGTTTGATTCACGTAAAAGTATCAAATACGACAAATTGCTGCTTTAGGGTTCGTTGCGCCGTTTCTGCGCGCAAAAATCGGTTATTGTTTGAAAGTTGCTACCGATACGTATTCCCATTAAGGCACGCCATGTCCGCACCGTTAGCCATTTTCATTTCCTACGCCCATGCTGATGAGGCGTAGAAAGACCGTTTGCTGTCGCATTTGGCGGCCTTGCAGCGGCAACAGCTCATCCATAGTTGGGACGACCGCCAAATCGACGGCGGCAACGATTGGCGCGCCGACATCATGGGCGCGATGAACAGTTGCGATCTGGCCTTGCTGCTGATCAGCGATGCGTTTTTGGCGTCCGATTTTATACAATCGGTAGAAATGGCGCACTTGCTGGCGCGCCGCGATAGGGAAAAGGCGTGTGAGGGCGGCGCGCTGCGCGTGGTGCCGATCATTGTGCGGCCTTGTCAGTGGCGATTGGATGTGGATACGATTAGTACCACGCAGGCTTTACCCACGGACGGTAAGCCGATTGTCACTTTCCCCGAAGAAAACGGCGCGCGCGATCAAGCTTGGAGCGACATCAGCGGCAAAATCGCCTCGTGGGCGCGGGCGCATCAGGGTGCGCAGGCGGGCGCGCAGGTCGGCGTACTCGCAGGCTCGGGCGCGCCCGCACCCGCAGGTACACACACGAGGGCGGCGGCCCCGATCAACCCGTTCAACCCATGGCAAAGCAGCCTGCCGCAGCACTTTTTTGGTCGCGATGACGCCTTGCGGACTTTGGCTAGTGCGCTGGAAACCGGGCGCAGTGTGTCGCTGGTGGGCGATTGGCGCATCGGCAAAACGGCATTGCTGGTAAACTGGCAAGCACAGGCCAAAGCGATGGGGCGGGTGGTAAGGTTGCTGAGCGGGGACAGGCTGGAAGTGGGTTCTTGTGGCGCTTTTGTGCGGGAAATTACCGGGCAGGCGGTGCCGATGGGTAGCGATAACGCCGACCAATGCGCCAACCTGTTGACGGCGTGGGCCGATAGCGTGGCACCGCAGGGCTTGCCGCCCGTAATTTTGCTGGACAAGGCCGATACCGTCTTGCGCACTCTGCCGTATCGTTTTTTGAACGCATGCGCGTCTTGATTGTGCTATAGTTAAATAATTGAAAATATTTTTCAACGCACTAAGGAAAATATGAAAACCTCAATCACAAAGCACCAAGGCAGCAACCAAGCAATGCAAAAACCCAACCCTGATCCAGCCTGCATGCCAAAAATGATGCCATTTTTCGCAAATACAATAATTTATGTCGCCATGGCGAAAGAATTACAAACCGACCCGGACTTTATCATGGCACTCTCCTCTATGGAAAGTGGCTGGCTTGACCCTCATAATCAAAGCCTGCACAATTTGTTTGGCGTAACGAACGCCGGGAAAAACAACTTGGCATTTGCCAGCTATCAAAAAGCCGCCGATTATTGGCTTGAACATTTTGGGCCATTTGTAAAAGGTGCGCGGACAATGGACGATTTTGCAGCAGGATTGAAGAAAGCAAAATACAATACCGCCAACCCAGACTACTACACCCATCTAAAGAACCAATTGAAGACTGTCATCAAATTCAAAACCGTCTGCGGAGTAAAGTAATATGCGGCAAATCATCTGTTTCATCCTAGCGCTCTTTTGCACAACCCACAACAACGGCCATGCCGCCCCGGCCACCTATATCAATCCCGAATACGGCTATCAAATCAAAATCCCGCACCCGCTGCACTACGAGCAAACGCCACCACCCGCGCCGCAGCATGGTGTCATCATCAATTTGCCATCTAGCGGGCAGATTTGGATTGATGGCAGTTACGATGCTGCACTTTATGGCACGGCCCAGGCCGCACTGGCGCAGTTGCTGCAAGATAGCCATGCAACCCTAGTCAAACCCACAAAACAGCGCCAATTGGCGCAATTGGCTGGCTTGGAGGCGACGTTTCGCCGTGAAGGGAAATATGCCAGTAGAATTATTGCAATACGAAAACGCGGCGAAGCGATTCCCATCATCTATACCTTGGGGCTAGATACCCCGCAAAAGACCGCGCCAGCAGACAAACGGCTGTTTCTACAGATCGCGCGTAGTTTTAGCCTTCTGCCTTTGCCAAAATAAGCCGAAAGAATTAACGGCATTTTCATGCAGAAAACCAACATCGCCGATTTTTTGTACATAACCCACGCTTATGGGCCTGCTGCGCCACACCAGCCAGCACGCACGCCGGGTACGCTTGTTGGTGGCAGGCGCAGCCCCGTTTGCCGATCTGGGCGAAATCTGGAGCGACCATTTCATCAACCTGCGCGAGATCAAAATCGGCTATTTCGGCCAAGCCACCGCCACCGGCCTGTTGATGGCCCCCATCCCCGAGTTCCCTAGCGGCGCAATCGGCCCCGAGATCGCCGCCCACATCTACCAGCGCAGCAAAGGGCAACCGTTTCTCACCCAAGTCTACGGCCATTTTCTGGTAGAAACGCTCAACCACGAAAAGCGCAAACACGCCACGCTGGCTGATGTGACGGCGCTGGAGCCGCAAATTTTGCTCAGTTGGAACAGTTACTTCAAAAACATCTGGAATGAAGCGCTACCAGAAGGCCAAGCCGCGCTACACGCGCTAGCCCATGGCGCGCCAGCGCACGAGACCAAGGCAAGCAAAGCCACCCAACAACGCCTGCGCCGCCGCCAGTTTATTGACGACAACGGCCAGTTGGCGATACCGTTGTTTGGACGTTGGATACGGGAGCGGGATGATTTAAATTGACAGGTCGGGCTAGGCAAGATTTCGCCAAAAATTAAATAAAATATCATACAATGATCCCCTATATGCGGCAATTCATCTATTTCATCCTAACGCTGCTATGCGCAACCCACAGCATCGGGCACGCCGCCCCGGCCAGCTATATCAATCCTGAATACGGCTATCAAATCACCATCCCGCACCCGTTGCACTACGAGCAAACGCCACCGCCCGCGCCGCAGCATGGTGTCGTCATCAATTTGCCGTCCGGTGGGCAAATTTGGGTGGATGGCAGTTATGATGCGGCGCTTTATGGCTCAGCCCAAGTCGCGCTGAAACAGTTGCTGCAAGATAACCATGCAACCCTAATCAACCCCGTGAAACAGCGCCAATTAGCGCAATTGCCCCCCTTGGCGGCGACGTTTCGCCGTGAAGGGAAATATGCCAGCCGAATTATTGCCATACGAAAACGCGGCGATGCGATTCCCATCATCTACACCTTGGGCCTAGATAGTGCCTGTCAGAAAACCCCAATCTCCCAGTGAAAACCGCCGCTTTTCACCAACGAAGTTCTCCCAAAATAATACCCAAAAAGCGAGTTTACAAGCCACTTTAGGGCCTTTGCGGCATTTTTTTGAAAATCTTCGCCAAAAGACCTGTGGAATCTATGCGAATTAATTTAATCTTCGTTCGCGTTTTGATCTTACCAGCTTGTAAAATAGCACTCATGAAAGCACACCGTGTTATGCCTTTTTGATGGGGGAAATGATC
>JBKJLF010000881.1:0-8528 GCA_046597185.1 Burkholderiaceae bacterium
TGCGGCCCCGCCCACATATAGGTGAAAATCAAGGTCCAAATAGTCAAGGTGCCTACTCCGTATATTGATCAAAATCAAGATACACAGATAAAAAAACACCGCACGTGCATTTTTCCAGCTTTCTTCACGTCGGTTCGCATTACAATTGTATTCTCACAACAACGTCAATCAGTCCAACCCCAATCGTGTACATTACTTGACCGGGCCGCCACTCTCGGTGATACTCATCAATACGCAAATGCTGGCTGGCTGGCTGGCTGGCTTTACCAGCCGATTTACCAGCCGATTTACCAGCCCGGAGCCGGACGCCAGCGCAGCTTGTCCGTTTCAACCATTGGAGCCATCGATGCTTGTCGGTTTACGAGAAAAAATACTTGTTTTCCTCATCCTGGGCATTGTTTTGCTTGGCGCAGGCACCTTACTCATTGTCCACACCATCCGGGAACACCATACACAAGAATTGGCGCAGCAACAGCTTGATCACTACGTACAACTGCATCAAGCAAAAATACTCGCCACTATTGCACAAAACACCGGGCAAAACCCCGCTATCGATGCCAGATTAGATAATTTTACCCATCCAAAAACAATAAACATCGCAACAAACATGACGGCCCGGGTTTTGGACGAGGATGGCGGCATCGCCAATCAACCGGGCACCACGATCTGGAATTTGTTACCGCATGAAGCCGAACGGCTGCAACTCAAAGCCGCCATGGTCAGCGTTAAATCAGGCCAACAGGAAAGCAGCAAAATGAAACTCACCATGGATGGCGTCAAACAGGTGGCAGCCATGGTCTGGGTGCCTTCTGTGCAACGCTACCTGCTGGCCACCCAGGATGCCGGCAATATCAACAGCACTGGCAACATTGGCAACATTGGCAACATTGGCAACATTAGCAACATTAGCAACATTAGTAGCGCCACTAACAGCCTGCATCTTATGCTGATACTGTCAATTGCATTAATGGTGATATTTTCCCTTATCTTAATTGTCATGCACAGGCTATTGGTAATTAATTTGCGACACATGATCAATGGCATACGGCAAATGGCAGGGACCGATTATAAAACCCGGCTGGTAATCGAACAGAACGATGAATTCGGCCAAATCACCCAAGCGTTTAACCTGCTTGCGGGGAAATTGGAAAAAGTACAGGGCCAATTGCAAGCCAGCCTAGGGACCTTGCGTGTATCCGAACAACGCTTTGCCACGATTTTTAACGCCGTGGCCGACCCGATATTAATCACCCGGCTGGAAGACGGGGCGGTGGTGGATGTAAATGAAGCGTTTCAGCGACGCTCACAACTGTCGCTCGAACAAGCCATCACGCGCTCACAGGAAGCACTCGGTTTATGGGCCAACCCGGACGACCGCACGCTGTTCCACTCGATTTTGCTACGCCACAAACAGGTGCGCGGCTTTGAATGTGACACCTTGTTAAACGGTGTGGCACGACACGACTCGATCTCCGCCGCCATCATCGAACTCGATGGCCAGGTGCATGTCTTATCGATTTCACACGATGTCACCGAAATGCGCAATCAAGAAGCTGCCTTGCGCGCTTCCGGGCAAAAATTCTCGGCCATCTTTAACGCTATTCCCGATATGATCGGTGTCACCCGGCTGGAGGATGGCCTGGTCATCGATTTCAACCAAAAATTTGAACAAACCAGTTCCGGCGAACATGATCATGCCAACCTTGCCGGGCGTCATATTTCAGAATTTGATATTTGGCTGCATGAACGTGATCGTCTGCGTTTCTTTGATGAATTAACGCAAAACGGCATCGTGCGGGAGATGGAATGTGATATCAACACCCACAGCAAGAAGAAAATTCATGCATTAATCTCAGGTAAATTATTTGAACTGGACGGTCAGGCGCATGTGGTGACGATTGCGCACGATGTGACCGAATTACGCCAGAAAGAACTGGCGCTGCATCAATCTTTACTGGCCCAGCAAACGGCCGAAGCGGCACAGCAAACCGCCGAGGCGGCGACCCGGATGAAAAGCGAGTTTTTGGCCATGATCAGCCATGAAGTGCGCACCCCGTTGGGCGGCGTAATCGGCATGTTGCGCTTTGGCCTGAAAGACCCGACCCTCTCCGGCGACACCCGCGCCAAACTGAGCGTGGGCTTATCCAATGCCGAGGTACTGCTGCAAATCATCAATGACATTCTCGATTACTCCAAACTGGAAGCGGGCAAAATGTCGATTGAAATGATCGATTTTGACTTGCACAGCCTGGTGCGCGATGCCGTTACCCTGATGGAAGAACGGGCAGAAACCAAGAGCTTAACCTTAATCACCGAGCTACCCATCAATTTACCAATCTGGTGGCATGGCGACCCGACCCGCTTGCGCCAGGTCTTGATTAATTTAATTGGCAATGCGATTAAATTCACCGAAAGCGGCAATGTGAAAGTTCGGGTCAAGGTAGAGCAAAATGGCGAAGTTTCCTTCATGGTGCGCGACACCGGCATCGGCATCAGCACCGAAGCCGTTGGCCGCCTGTTCCAAAAGTATCAACAGGCCGACAACTCGATTGCGCGTAAATTTGGCGGCACCGGTTTGGGCCTGGCCATTTGTAAGCGCATCGTCGAAGCCATGCATGGCCACATTCGGGTCGCCAGCAAACTCGATGTCGGCAGCACCTTCACAGTCTACCTGCCGCTGACACCGGGCACGGCCAACCCGATTCAATCCGGTATCGCCCATTTGGAGCCACACGCCTGCCAACTGCATATTTTGTGTGCCGAAGATGGCGCGACCAACCAAATCATCATTAGCGAATTGCTCGGTGCCATGGGGCACCACGTCGATTTGGCCGAAGACGGCATTACCGCACTCACCGCGCTCTCGCTGGAAGATTACGATCTGGTATTGATGGATAGCCGCATGCCGCGCCTTGAAGGGATAGACGCGTTGCGCCTGCTACGTCAAAAAGCCTGCGATGTGCGCAACCCGAATATTCCAGTGATTGCCCTCACGGCCAATGTTTCCGAAGCCGAGCGTGAGCGCTTTTTCCACGCAGGAGCAGATGGTTTTATTGGCAAACCGATTGACGAAGTCCAATTGCATGGCGAAATTGCGCGCATGATCCGCTTGTTGCAAGAGTCTGGCCGCACCTTGCAGGCCAACCCGCTGCCAAACCCAGGCATCGCCCACACCTCCGGCCCAACCGCCCCTGCCGCGAGTTGGCCAGCCCCAACTGCGCCAAAGCCGTTCAAACCCGCCCCAGGCGGCAACAACAGTAGCAGCGGCAGCACACTCAGCAGCTTCAGTAGCAAAATGCAACAAAACCTGATTGGCATGTTTAGCGTCGAAGCCCCGCGCCTGTTGGCCGAAATCGGCATGAGTCTGGCAGCGCAACAATCGGGGCCGATTGCCATTGCCGCGCATAGCTTAAAAGGCTGTTCCGGCTATTTCGACGTGCCTGAATTGCAGCATTTTTGCAAACAAATTGAAACTGCCGCCAACGCCAACGATCTTGCCGGTGTGCGCGAACATTTCCCTGCCTTTGCCAAAGCGGTTGAAAATGCGGTCACGCACGCTCGGCAGATGTGCCCAAAGTAGCCAACCATGTTGACGATATGCAGCACGAAAATGGATTGCGCCCCCCGGATACTTTATAATAGACATCTATCGCCTGGAGCCGCCCATGTTCGTTGGTTTGAGAGAAAAGGTCGTTCTTTTCATCATTACCGCCATATTCACCATTGGCAGCGTTACGCTATGGATGGTCAATTCGATTCAAAAACGTGATCAACAGGATCACGCCTTACAAGCGGCAGAACGGCAAGTTCAATTCCATAAAGAGCGTACCCTCGCAGCCATTCAGGCTGACTTGGCGCTTTCCCTGAAAATGGCGGATTCGGATATCGTGCGGCGCTGGGCGCGCCATCCAGGCGACTTTCAACACGACCCGGCAGCACGCCAGGAATTCAGCAGTTTTTTAACCTTGTTCTCGACT
Organism: Burkholderiaceae bacterium; assembly: GCA_046597185.1. Classification (GTDB taxonomy): domain Bacteria; phylum Pseudomonadota; class Gammaproteobacteria; order Burkholderiales; family Burkholderiaceae_D; genus CAMBDR01. Next base: position 3,978 of record JBKJLF010000881.1, read on the forward strand.
CACCAGACCTTTATTGCCTCAGCACCTGAGGCCAAACTTTTTTATCTGGATCAAGCTGCGATCAGTGCGCCGAGTGTAAAGCCGACGCAAGCACTCAGGGAAAGCAATGCCGATGATCGCTGGTTCTTTGCCACGCTAACACAAAAAAACCCTTACAATTTCAACATCGACCACAACAACGCACTCAAGACCACCAAACTTTGGACCAATGTCGTTATCAAAGATCAAGGGCAAGCCATTGGCGTAGTCGGCACAGGCATTGACATAGGCCATTTTATTAATGAATTTATTAATAGCTCGATACCGGGCTTAACGAATATCTTTATCAATGAAGAAGGGCTGATTCAAGGCCATCGTCAACAGTCATTGATTGAGCAAAACGCCGAATTGGAAAAAAAAGTCAATCGATCCACCATTTGGCGCATGCTTGGCAGCGACGAAGAGCGCCAGCAATTAAAATTGGCGCTCGCCAATGCGCAAGCCCAGGGCCTGAGTAACCTCCCGTCCAATGTCGGTAAAGCCACCCGGCTGGTGCTCACGCTCGACGGCCGGCCCCACAACCTGGCGGTAGCCTATTTACCACCCTTAAAATGGTATGCGGTGGCCGCCTATGATGCCACCCAACTGTCCGACTTCAACGACTTCCTGCCCGTGCTTGCGGTGATGCTGATCGGTCTGCTACTTGCGGCACTAATGGTACTGAGCATAGGCAATCGCCTGGTCGTTGCACCATTACAACGTCTGGCGGAAGGTGCGCGCCGTTTGGCCGACGGCGATTACCAGGTACGCCTTGCCGCCCATGGCGCGGATGAAATCGGCCAGCTTACCGAGGCGTTTAATCGAATGGCAGAAAAGATTGCGCAGACACGGCAGCAGTCGCAGATCACTCTCAAGACCTTGCACGCCTCTGAACAGCGTTTTGCCGCCATCCTGAACGCCGTACCCGACCCTATTTTGATTACCCGCATAAGCGATGGTATGGTGGTCGAAATCAATGCCGAAGTCAGCCGCAATACCCCAACTCTGCGCACGGATATCATCGGCAAAACCATAGAAGAACTGGGCATTTGGATTTTCCCTGAAGACCGTCAGCGCTTCCTCGACCTGATCAAGTCACAAAAAAGGGTGCGTAATTTTTCCTGTGAAACCGCGATGCTGGGGGTACACCGATACGATTTGATCTCGGCCGCCCTGATCGAACTCGATGGCATACCTCATGTGCTGAGCATTTCGCGCGATGCCACCGAGCAACTACGGCAAGAAGCCGCATTAAGGCGCAGCTACGACATGCTGGCCCGCATCCAGCAAATTGCTGGCATGGGGATTTGGCAATGGCATCTGGAAACGGATCGCATGCTGTGGTCCAAAACCATTTATGAAATTTATCGCCTGCCGATCCCGAATGAAGCCGGGCTGGAACCGGGCTTTGTCGGCAGTATGCCCTCGCTGCATGCCTTTAACTACATCCACCCGCAAGACCAGCAACGCTGCCTGGAGGAAGTACAGCGCACCCTGAGCCAACGTCAAATGGTGGCGTCACAATTTCGCATCATCACCCAGCACGGCACGGTGTTAACCTTGCAATTGGAAGGTGAGGTCACGCTGGATGATCAAGGCAATGTCAACTATATATTTGGCTTTACCCAGGATATCAGCGAACGGATCAACGCCGAGCGGGCGATTCGTGCCAGCGAAGAAAAAATCGCCATTCTATTTCAGACCATACCCGAGTTTTTGGCGATTTCACGTTTTCCCGGTGGCAGATTTGTCAATTTAAACGAAGGCTTTGAACGCGCCACCGGATGGAGCCGGGACGAAGCCCTGGGCCGCACCGGGCTGGAATTGGGCTTATGGCAAGACCCTGATGACCGCGCCAGATTTGCCGAACTGCTTGCGCGCGATGGGGTATTGCGCAGCCTGGAAGCCAATTTTGTGCGCAAGGATGGCAGCCTCTGGCGCGGTTCGGCCTGTGCCGCGATTGCCGACATTAACGGTGAAAAATACATCACCCAGGCCGTTCACGATGTGACCGAATTGCACCACCAGCAAGCAGCGGCACGTGCTTCCGAAACGGCGCGCCAAGCAGCGGAAGCGGCCAATCAACTCAAGAGCGATTTTTTAGCCATGATCAGCCATGAAGTGCGCACCCCGCTGGGCGGCGTGATTGGCATGTTGCGCTTTGCCTTGCGCGCGCAAGAACTGGCCCCGGATACGCGCAACAAACTGCAAATCAGCCTGTCCAATGCCGAAATCCTGCTGCAAATTATTAATGACATTCTCGACTATTCCAAATATGAAGCGGGCAAAATGCAGCTCGACATGCTCGACTTTGACTTGCATGGTTTGGTGCGTGATGTGGTATCGATTTTAATCGAGCGTGCCGAAACCCGTGGCCTGAATTTATATGCCGAAATCGAACCCGGTTTGCCGCTCTGGTGGTACGGTGACCCAACCCGCCTGCGCCAGATTTTGGTCAACCTGATCGGCAATGCCGTCAAATTCACCCACCAGGGTGAAGTGCGGGTGAAAGTCGGCCTGGATCAGGACTGCCAAATCGCCATCAGCGTGCGCGACTCCGGCATCGGCATGAGCGCGGACACCATGAACCGGCTGTTCCAGAAATTTGAACAAGCCGATGCCTCCACCGCCCGTACCTATGGCGGCACGGGTCTGGGTCTGGCGATTTGCAAACGCATCCTTGATGCCATGGGCGGCAGCATCAAAGTGGCGAGCAAACTACAGGTTGGCACCACCTTTAACCTGTGCCTGCCACTCACACCGGGGGTCGCCCCGCCAGACCAGGGCAGCGAATCGGCCACCCCAAACCACGCATGGCAACTTGCGATTTTATGCGCCGAAGATGGTGCCACCAATCAAATTATTGTGCGCGATCTGGTTGAAAGCATGGGGCATACGATAGACATTGTGGAAAATGGTAAACAGGCTTTAGCCGCGCTGGCCAGCCACGCCTACGATCTGGTGCTGATGGATAGCCGCATGCCCGAAATGGATGGCATGGAAGCCTTACGTTTGCTGCGCGAAGGTGCGCATCAGGTACGCGATGCGCACATTCCGGTGATTGCGGTGACCGCGAACGTATCGCAAAACGAGCGCGAGCGTTTTTTTGAATGTGGTGCCGATGGTTTTATCGGCAAACCAATTCCTGAAGCCGAATTGCGCAACGAAATCGGGCGCGTCATCAACACACTAATTCAGCGTGGCAAGCAGCTGCAAGCCCGAAGCGACACCCCCGCCGCCGGGATAGCGGCACCCCAGGCTCCCGCCACCACGCCAAGTGCTGCGGCGCTCGCCGAGCCTGTGGTCGCCGAGCCTGCACGAGGCTATCATCCATTACTGGCCTTTAGTCCGGCGGCGCGCCAAAACCTGATCGGCATGTATCTGGCCGAAGCACCGCGCCTGCTGCAACTGGCGCGTGAACAACTCGCCGCCAGCGATGCGCCTGGCCTTGCCATGACAGCGCATAGCTTAAAAGGTTGTTCCGGCTATTTTGATGCGGGCGAACTCACGCAAATATGCCGCACCCTGGAAATGGCCGCCAAGGCGCAAGACTGGGGCCAGGTAGAGCAATCGTTTCCTGCCTTCGAAGCCACCACCATGCAAGTGATTGAAGCAACCCGCACGCTCAGTTTTGATTAAGGCATCGCCTTATTTCCCTACCTCATTGCCATAAACGCGGGTCAACCCGATAATAGCGTTGAAACTCCTCAAACAGGCGCGGGTGATGCTGCGCCAAATTATGCGGCTGGCAAAAAAAGGTTTCGCTGACCACGGCAAAAAATTCGGCCGGATTGGTGGCACCGTAAAAATCGATGGCATTGGCCAAAGGCGCTGCCAGCCCCGCATCGTCATCATCAGCGCCCACCTGGTCTTGCCCAAGCTGTTGCTGCTGCTGATGTTGTTGTTGCTGATGTTGCTGCTGTTGAACCTGCTGCAAGCGTTCAAATTCCTGCCCCAACACTTGCGACCAGCGCTGGTAAGCCGCGCGGCTGGGCAAGGCGGGTGCGCCATTGCTGTGGCCGGTTTCACTGTCGAGTTGATGGGCAAATTCATGGATCACCACATTATGCCCACTGTCAAACGATTGTGTCGATTGCTGCACATGATCCCAGGCCAAAATCACGCGCCCGTCATTCCACGACTCGCCCGCCAAGGTTTGGCTGGCATGGGTCACCACCCCGCCCACGCCAAATTGATCGCGCGGCACCACAAACGAGGAGGGATACAGCAAAATCAAGCCCAAGGCCGGGAAAACCTGCGGCAACCAGGGTAACCAGACCTTCGAGCGCAAGGAGCGCTGGTAGGCGGACTGGTTCAAGATCAACAAACAAGCTTGGGCTGCCACCGTGACCCGCATTTCATCGCTCACCATCAGGCCACCACAGCCGATAAACTTCTTTTGTGCCAAAAATTGCAAAATCAAGCGCTTTAACTGCTGCTGTAAGGGCGGCGGCATTGCTTGATACGGCGCCACATTACGGCAGCAGTTAAAGCGCTTGATTTTGCAATTTTTGGCACAAAAGAAGTTTATCG
>JBKJLF010000882.1:0-8409 GCA_046597185.1 Burkholderiaceae bacterium
CTATCAAACCCATAAAACGTATCATAATTACACACAAAAATCGTATCAATTCTTGAATTATCTAATCAAATCAATTGATGCGTCAAACTTAGTCAAATGTACCCGATTTTGGCCAATTTCCAGAATCCCTATAAGTTTATGGGCCAGCCACTTTTATACGATGGGCCAGCCACTTTTATACGTTACCCCCTTGTGTCAGATCGGGTGTCGCAGCACCTGAATAAGTACAAATGACGAGCGGCGCACATGCGCGAACATGCCCCCTACAGTTGTATGTGCGGTTTGCTAAGCTTGGCGAAATAGGTCTTTTATTCAAAATACAATTCGACCCGATCAGTCGTCCACGTCGCAATGCCGCTACCGAAGAAATCGGCATCCTCAGTCCAGACAGGGCAATTTAACGCCATGGCACTGGCTAAAATCGGCCAGTCATCTGCATCGAAACCTTGCGGGACATCCACGGCTATAAGTTGGGTGCCCCAAGATAGTCACGGATCAAAATATTGGAATCCAATACCAGCGATTTTTTACTCATACTACCTTGGCCCGGCTTTTTTTGCGCAATGCCTTGAATTCCTGCACCACTTCTTCCACATCCACGCCATGCGCGGCCAACATTTCATCGACCATGGCACCCGCTTTCCGCAATGCCGCACTGTCTGTGCCGTCTGGCACGCCCAAGCCATGGATAGCTGCCTTGCCGCCCATCACGCATACATCTTGCATAATTCGATCCAGTTTTTCCATGTGCACCTCCTTGAGAGATTGTAAAACGCTTATGTGATAGTAGCAAAAATGGCCGGGTTAATACACATGGATTGGGCTTGCTGGCGTCTCTCTATGTAATTATCGCGTATTTTTTATTTTTCACCGTTTACAACAACGAAGTTATGCTACCATCTGCCACCTATAATTAACTACTCTGGCAAGCCATGACTTTTTCATCTGCAAACACATTCAGTTCAAAAATTCTTGTTGCATTAATCACATGTATCACCCTTGGGTGCGTGAGTTATCACAATCCAACACACAGTCGCGGTCAACATCAAAAATTGCCAGCAGAGCTGCCCCAAATATTACTGTTCTGGCTCAGGATCGCGGGACTTACACATTAACCCAACTAACAACTGGTTATCAACTATCAAATAATGTTGTGGCGAATTCTGCTTCAATATTGGACAGCAATATTCTTCGTTTGCGATTCGCTGATACATCACTGGCACTCGATATCAATGGCAATGCAGGTAAAGGTTATCGCCTGTATCAAGCAACTTTTAACCGGGTGCCGGATCAAGGTGGATTGGGCTATTGGGTTAATGTGCTCGACAATGGTGTCAGCCTACTGCAAATTGCGAATGACTTCATCCATAGTGCCGAGTTTGTTTCGACTTATGGTGATAACCTGACCGACAATGATTTCATTGTCAAGTTATACAGCAATGTATTGCATCGCTTGCCGGATCAGGGTGGTTTGGCGTATTGGGTTAACATACTGAAGCAAGGGGAATCGCGCGCGGCAGTCCTGGTATCATTTTCTGAAAGCAATGAAAATAAAGATGCTGTCTTGCCGAGTATTAAAACCGGCATTGCCTATACTGAACCTGGTATTGGATATCGACCTGTTGCCAACGCGGGTTTGGCGCAAAGTGCCATGATCGGTGCAACAATCACGCTTGATGGTAGTGCCAGTTCCGATGCTAACCGTGATGGGCTTCTTTTCAGATGGAGAGTCAACACCCGCCCTATCGGCAGTATTGCCTCGTTATCATCCGAAGCCGTAGTAAAGCCAACATTCAGGCCGGATTTGGCGGGCCAATATGTATTTTCGCTTGAAGTCAATGATGGGAAATCGGCAAGTACCAATACGGCTATTGTCTATGTAAATATATCCGCGTCAAATGTGCCTGTCATTGCTGATAGCGGGTTGTACAAATGTGCCAATCTCACACCAGCTACAGCACTTTACCTTTATCAGAGTGGGCATACTTATCTGGATCGCGACAAGGACGGCTTACCTTGCGAAGCGAATGATGTATTGATCGAATCAGCAACTACGCCACCACCTGTTATCGTGACACCCGGCACAACACCAACAACGTCAGGTGGCATGTGTTATGTTAACGGTTATTATCGGCGTAATGGGACGTATGTCAGTGGTTATTATCGGCGCTGCTGATCCCATTCAAGGCATTGGCAATCTTCATACCGACACGTACCTGCTTCAATGCATTGACTATGAGCGTTCTGCGATGCGGTACGACACAGTTCTCACGGCAGCCTTTTTGCCCGATGCCGTGCCAGAAGCACCGCTAATTTTTAAAGACCCTTACACAGCAGGAATACGCATCTACCTCAATCAGGCAGGCAAAGAAAAGTTTGAAAAACTCTGTGCCGATGCGGATCTGTTTGGTGCGCGCTTTGTTGAAGCGGGACAGGGTTTGATATAGTCGTTGCGGCGGCTCCAAACTTCGGGCAAAAAATGAAGGAATTGATGCCAGATTTGCTACCCGTGCCGTGGCATCGATTTGAACTGATTCCATTTTGGAAGTAGTTGCCCTCGCCCATGCCCATCAGCAACTTCAAGCCACCACCAATTCAATTTCCTGCTCCGCCGAGCGCCACGCGGCATACCGTAGTGCCTGCAAAATGTCTTCCCGTTCAAGATAAGGAAAATCATGCAACATCTCACCAATCGAAATGCCCGCACCAATCTGGCCAACGATCATGGCAACCGTCACGCGCAAGCCACGGATACATGCTTGCCGCCCATCACGGCGGCATTTTGTGTAATGCGATCCAGTTTTCCCATGTGCAGCCCCTTTAATGATTGTAAAACGCTTGCTGTGATCGTAGCAAAATGGGCCAGACAATTCAAGGCGTGGGCCACAAGTTTGCGTAATGTTAACCAATCGCGATGCTTTACTGCTTTACGGGACAGCCACTTTTATAAATTGGATGCTCAAAGATATCGCCCGGTTCTTGGCTTGCTGCGGATAATGACAACGTATATACTTCGACGGTATTGCATTTTCATGAGAGTCATACCATGTCAAAAGAAACGCTTGAGGCCGGGTTTGCTGCCCGCCGGGTGCAGGTTTTCAACAAATGATTATGGCTGCGCATTACTTTACGAATTGAGGATTTCCCGGCATGACAATCGAACTCAGCAAAGAGGCACGCAACGAAGCCATCGCCTCCATCGAGCGCTACTTCCTCGAAAACATGGATGAAAAGATCGGCAACCTGGCGGCAGGGGCGCTGCTGGGCTATTTTCTGGAAGAAATTGGCCCACTGGTCTACAAAAAGGCCGTTACCGATGTGCAAGCGCGTCTGCAAAGCCGTATCGCCGAAGTTGATATTGAGATTCACGAAGACGAATTTCAGTATTGGCGCAAGGTCGAGCGCCGAAAAAAGGCAAAATAAAGCGCTGCAATCAAATGCCTGGGCCCGTATCCCGGAATCACCAGGAATGCTCAACCTTACGGGCCATCCACGGCTATAAGTTGGGTGTCCCAAGATGGTCTCCTTCTGGCGCAATCAGCAACTTCAAACCAGAGCCAATTCATTCTCTTGCTCCTGCGCACGCCACGACGGCAATCCTTGCAGCCCACCACGGAGGTATTAGCACTAAAGTGTTTTACCCTACCAATGTGCGCCACATCCATGCTATGCCTTGAGGCAGGACGAACCACCACACAGTACCACCAACGCCAAGAAATATAAACGGAATGAGAAAGTTTGATATATCAAACATCTTTGCAGTGCCGGGCTTCCGACGAACATTGTCAGGCAACAGCCTGACAACGACCCCACACAGAAGGCTTGCAGGAAAATCTACCAAATACGGTATTAACCAATAATTTGGCCAAACTGGTTCGTTAGCGTAGTGGATCAGCCAAACAATATAGCCGATCAAAACGGCGTGCGCGGTCGCGAGCACAAGACCTATGACATATGAAGTTTCCATCGGGGCGACCTGGCAAATAAACATGGTTGGACAGCAAATTTTATAGGTTGAATCGCACCTCACGTGCGTCGGGCGATCCGCTATCTATCGTCGCCACACCATCAAATATCAACGCCAGCGTCTGGCTCCTCAGCAAACTGGCGGGTGAAACCGTTTCGCGATCCCATGGGATATGTCCAAAGTACCATGCCTGCCAGAACCCGAGATTGGTTTCCGGATTGCGGGCCAGCAAAGTCGTGAAAGTCTCAATTTCACCAAGGCTGATCCCCGCCGCTTCATTCAGCACTTCGCGCACGTAACGCGAACAAAATTGCCGACGCGAGTGAAGATTGAAACCAGTATCGTAGAAAATCCCCAGGCGTTTGTTGGCAGATTCGACTATTTGCTGTTTTTGCTCGACTGTCAAATGGTGTTGAGCCGCGCAACTGCAACCCGTCCACCACTTGAGCGCACGATAAATTTCGATAGCCGGGTCGTGCGTGAAAATGGAAAGGTACTTTCACCGATCAGGGGTTCGGCACCCGATGTGTCGATAACGATGCCGACGTGATTGGTCCATGAATTGGTAGCTAAAGCCACTTCACGAAACGGTCGGGCTGAAACCTGGATAAATACGATATCGCCAACACTCATGTTGGCACCAAGCGATTGAAGCGATGTTTCAGTGGCGTCCGATGCAGCCGACGGTAAAGCTTGCTGACCGCTCACCTGTGCATTGGCCAAGGCGATATGAGCAGATTCGGCTAGAGAAACGCCCAAGCTGGTTTTGAAAATAGCGCGACGGATAGACATGTGGGGCTTTCAGAGCCGTTGAAATGGATCAGATCATCTCACACCGTATTGATGCATGTTGGATGACTTCCTGGCAGAAGAAGGTTTGCTGGAAGACGCCACCGCCAACGCCATGAAACGCGTCATCGCTTGGCAAATTGAACAGGAAATGAAAGCCCAAAAGCTAACCAAAACCGCATTGGCTGAAAAAATGCATACCAGCCGCGCAGCGTTAAACCGCTTACTTGACGCAAGCGATACCAGTATGACACTTGCTACACTGGCCAGCGTAGCCGCTGCACTGGGCAAACATGTCCGGGTAGAACTGGCTTGACAAACACCACTTGGCCCGGTTACTCAGGATGCCACACGATATTTGCACATCGCAAGCAGTCAGAGAACAAGGTTTCCCGGCATGATCAAATGTTTACTACCGTATCCCGGAATCATCAGTAACGCTATCGCAATGCGTAGCCCATGGCGTCAGGTCGTATTTTTCAACCCGATACTCAACCCGCATCGATTGCCCCACGCACCAGTCACGCTGCTCGCTGCTTTCAGGCAGATAGCTCAGGCTTAAAAACGCACGGCCTTTTTCAGGCCGCGCTTGCCTGACACTGCTGAGCTTGAATTGGCAAGCCCACATCCGCAGGCATGCCCCATTGCCACGGATCAATGGCCCGGAATCATGAAATATCCTGGCTTGCTCCTTGAAAATCCAGGAAAACATCGCATCGCTGATTTTATCGTCCAGCAGCAAGCCCGGTTCGCGCTGCTTGCAACTGCCCTGGTTGGCGACAAAGGCATGAAACGGCCATGCTGGCGCATCAATCTGCCATTGCGCCGTAGCGTCGGCTTTGCTGGATCGGTAATGGTGGATGCGGCATACCGCGCCGGATAGCCGGGCTTGGCCATCGATTTCTGCAATCAAGCCCCAGTGCGGCTTGCGCCCCGGTTTTTCTTGCCGGGCACGCGTTTTCAAACTGGCCCAATCGAGCTGCGCGGCCCAGGTTTGTGTGGCTAAAAATTGTTTCAAATCCGCCATTTCAGCCGAAGTCAAATCCCGCACGACCCGCTCGGGGACGGTGCCGGGGGTAAGTGCGGCTGCGGATGTGGCTGCGGATGTGGTGACCGATGTGGCAACCGATGTGACAACCGATGTGGCAACCGATATGGCAACGACTAGCACGCCAGCAAGCGGAACAATATTCACAACAAGCCCTTCCATTAATGCCGCTCTACCGTTTCCACCCGTTTCTTCAGGGTTGCCTCATCAGCCGGGCTGTTGAGTTGGGTTTCAAAGCTGATTTTTTGAAAGCCAACCAGCACAGCAACAGGATGGCTTACCTGCGCACGCCCGTACCCAGCGGGGTGGCCGGGGTTTGCGCAGGAACACGGCCATACTCTTGCGCCAGCGAAACTGTTTTGAGCTGCGGTAGCACCTTGGTTCCAAAAATCTCACATTCCTGCAGATGCGGGTAGCCCGAGAAAATAAAGGCGCGGATGCCCATTTTCATGTAGTCGTGGATTTCTGACAGCACCTGATCCACGCTACCCACCAAGGCCGCGCCACAGCCGCTGCGGGCACGGCCTACGCCCGTCCACAGGTGCGGCTCGATATAACCTTCATCGTCGGCATGCTCGCGGTTGGCGCTTTGCAGCGATACGCCCAGGCTTTTGGCATCCAGCGCACGGGCGCGGATGGCCTTGCCGGCGTCGTCATCGAGTTGGCAAACCAGTTCACGCGCATATTCACGCGCCTCAGCCTCGGTGTCGCGCACGATCATGTGTACCCGCAAGCCGTAGTCCAGCACGCGCCCATGGCGCTCGGCTTGGGCGTGTACGTCACGCATGCGTTGCGCCAGCAATTCTTTGGGTTCGGGCCACATCAGGTAAGTGTCGCAATGGGCACCGCACAGGGCCAGCGCGTCCGGGCTGTAGCCGCCAAAATACAATAAGGGGCCGCCGTTGGTTTGATACGGGCGCACCGGATCGGTGGGCAGGCCCTTGAATTGATAAATCTCGCCGTCGTAGTTGATGGTGTCTTGCGTCCAGGCCTGTTTCAAAATCTCCACCACCTCCCACGAGCGGCGGTAGCGGTAGGCACTGTCGGAGGTTTCGCCTGGGAAGTCGGAAGAGATCACGTTTAAGGTCAGGCGGCCTTCGAGAATATGATCGAGCGTGGCAACGGTGCGCGCCAGCATGATGGGGTGCAGTTCGCCACAACGAATTGCAGCCAGCAAATTCATTTGCCTGGTTTTGTGCGCCACCGCCGCCGCAAAGGTTAAGGTGTCCTGCCCGACCTGATAGGAGGAAGGGCACAGGATATTGCGAAAACCCAGTTCATCCGCGCGCTCCACAATGCGGCTGGTATTGGCCCAATTGCTGCGCAAATCGCCATCGGGCACACCCAGATGGCGAAAATCGTCAGAACAAAGCGGGGCGAACCATGCTACTTCTGCGCCGTCGATATCAGCGCCTTTTACCGGAACAATACTCACAATATTTCCTTCCATTCAAACAGGTGAATGAATGGTAAATGAGTTTTGCGCTTGCCGCAATTGAAACCACAGAAACGGCAGAAAAATGGCGCTACGCATTGTATTAATCCCGGTCGGGTGTGGCGGAAATCCGATGCAGCGCCAAATCTGCGCCCTGGAATTCCTGTTCTTGATCGAGCCGAATGCCCAGCGTTTTTTTCAGCACGCCATAAATCACAAAGCCGCCCACCAAGGCAATCGTTATCCCCATTGCCGTGCCAATCAATTGGGAAACAAACGACACTTCACCCGTACCGCCCGTGAGTAAAGCGCCCAGCGGGTGCATTAAATCCGACCCGGCGCACACGGCCACCAAACCCGCCAGCGGCCCGTTATACACAAAGCCCGGATCATTCTTGCCGCCACCAGCGCCACCAGCGTGCCACCCACGTGCCACCCACCATCGCCATTAAAGAATTCACCGCCACCAGGCCATTCATTTTTTCCAGCGTTTGCGCGCTCATGACGTTAAAGCCGAACCAGCCGACCGTTAAAATCCAGGCACCCAGTGCCAAAAACGGGATGGATGAGGGTGGATGCGCGGCGATAGCGCCGTTTTTCATGTAACGCCCCTGCCGTGCGCCAAGCAGCAAGACCGCAGGCAGGGCCACCCAGCCGCCCACCGCGTGTACCACCACGGAACCGGCAAAATCGACCGGAATTTTGACCAGCGCATTAACTTGATTTTTGTGCCGCACGGTGCCCAGTTCCAAAAAAGGGAACCCGGCATACATTGCCAAAATCATGATTGCGCCAAGCAAAATAAATAAGGCATCGGCCCCGTTCTTGAATCCTTCCATTGCTGCCATTACATTTTTTCCCCAAATGTCGCCCACCATTGCCCTGTATGTATTTGGCCATTGAAAGTACGTAGTGCCTGTCAGAAAACCCCAATCTCCCAGTGAAAACCGCCGCTTTTCACCAACGAAGTTCTCCCGAAATGATACGCCAAAAGCGAGTTTACAAGCCACTTTAGGGCCTTTGCGGCATTTTTTGGAAAATCTTCGCCAAAATACCTGTGGAATCTATGCGAATTAATTTAATCTTCGTTCGCGTTTTGATCTTACCAGCTTGTAAAATAGCACTCATGAAAGCACACCGTGTTATGCCTTTTTGATGGGGGAAATGATC
>JBKJLF010000013.1:0-10299 GCA_046597185.1 Burkholderiaceae bacterium
ATTGCAAGCAGAACGAATTTTGATGAGGTGGAATGAGTTGGTGGAAAGCGAGCCTGAAATATGGGAGCGCACTATGCTTTATTTGGTCGTTGCACAAACCTACTTGAGTAAAGAAGACGAGGCAAAGCAAACCGAGGCGAAACTATACAAAGAATTGACAAAAAGGATTACATTCGACGACCATGCGAAGCGAAGCCTAAATCACTTACGCCTAAAGGCAAATATGCTAAATTCGTCAGAAGTTGCGGCAAAAAGAATTTTGGACGCAATAAATTTTTTCAATGGGCAGGATAGTGCTGATGTTTACGATCCCATTTATCAATTTATTGGATTTGTAAATCTTTCTGCAAATAAATTGCAATCTGGGAAATTTCTTGATGCTTTTGATTGCACAAATCAGGCTGAAAAAATTGTTCGTACGGAAGTTGGGCTAACATTTCCACGGTATGATATTTTGCTGAGTAATATGGCAATTAGTGGTTACTTATCAAGAAAATTGGAACTAAAGAATGCAAAGGACTTATTAATTGCAACATTAAATTCGCCACAAAGGAAAAAAGATCCACTTTTCGTCAATAATTATGGATATATCTTGGCATTAGAGGGGAATTTTACAGAAGCAATTGAAATTATTAAACCTGTTTTTTATGCGTTATGCATGGATGATGATATTGATTCGTATTTTTTGTATTTTTTGGGAAATAACTTGGCAGGTTGTTTTTATATGCGGGGAATATTTGATGAAAGTATTAATATTTGGAAATTAATAACCCCATTTGTAAAGGAATTCGTTGGACCAATAAAACACTATATTAAAAAAAGACATGACTTGCAGGGGAAGATATTTGAGTGTGCCGAGAATATTTATAATTGGCATGAATATATTAAAAATACTTCTGGGCCGCAAGTTGGTACCGGATGGGATTTTTTTGGAACTGGCTATCTAGCTTCTGATATAGAATTTTGGTCAGATGAGTGAATCATATAAATCTCGAAGATTAAGTAAACCCAACCAACTACGGCACCTATTTAAAATAAGATATTGTTTGTTTAATTTAATTGTAAAAGAGATTTTTCTTCGAGGCAAAAATGACAATTTGGATTTGTCGTAATTTAAGGAAACTACTAATTTTACCCGCCCATCTTCGAGATATACTTCATTTTCCGAAACTTGCGGCATCATTTCTCCTACGAAATCTCTAAAAAGTTGCCAGTATGGCCCGACCTTACCCATAATCTCGGCATGCTTACCTCCCCAAAAGTTTTGACTTTTGCCAGATAAAGTAGCGCAATAACCAAACATGTAGTGTGCAAGTTCAGGTTCAATTAGTTTCGAATTAAGTATTAATGGTACTTGTTCATAACAATATACAAACAATATTTTTTAGATGGTGGAATATTTTGTAATTCGATAGAGTCCACTTCCAACAATTCACATATCTCTCTCGAAAATGTGTCTTCAAGAAATTTTCGATGAATATCAAAAAATAATTGAGAACGATTTTGAATGTTTTGATTTTAAAAATCCTTTAATGTTTTAATGATTGATAACATTACACTTATGCCTGCCACGACTAGGCTAAATATCGCCACCGCAACACTTGCAACAGGTGAGAATTCTTTTAATTCGACTAGGGTTGGAATCATAAAAATCGCTCGCGATTCATTAAATATTAAAGAGTAAACTTATGGGGGGCGGAAAATACGACACTTTATCTATATTCTTACACTATGCTATGCGTCGCGTTCCATTCCGAGGCCAACCATTGCGAGAAAAAAATCAGAATAACTAAATCCAGCTTGAGAAAATAGATAATTAATTGCGTTGCATTTTGTAATGTGTGGGGTGCTCGATACATCAGTGACGAATGCATCTCCGGATTCAGTCATTCTAAAATCAATTCTACTAATGTTTTGAAAGTTAAGTATATCAACTGCTCTTTCAGCAATTTTTCCAACTTCCACGATTTTATCATTTGGGATACCATGAGCGGCAGTAAAGATATAGGAATCTTCCCAGGCGTCATCGTATAAAAGAACGGTCTCGTCTAATTTAACTTTTCCATTCAAGCTAAGAGCTGCAACACCAAGTATTTTTGTTTTTTTCAGTCGAACTACTGGCACCTCTAACTCGTAACCTGAAATTAGATTTTGTACAGTTATTGGTTGTTGTAGAGCTTTGCTTAGGAAATCAATCTTCTTTTCCATTTCATGTGAAAATGGCCCGACTGCTCCGCTGTCCACTCCAATACTGCTACATTCATATGTCGATTTTGAAATTACCGGAGTTCCTATCTCTGGTCGAATATCATCCCACCACCCTATCCCATTGATGTAATAATATGACTTCGGGACATTTATGCCAAAAGTACTTAATAGTTTTGAACAGTGAAATTTGTGGCGATTAATAGCGCAAGAGTAAGCGTCTGAATTTAAAGTTTTTATGCCAAAATGAGCACAGAATGCAGGCATTAATGCTCTACGGGCAGGGCCTTTTCCATTTATTGCGGATGTGTAGATAAATTTATTTTTAATATCTAATCTATCGTATTCGCCAGATAAAACCCATTTAAAAAAGTCAATTTCATCAGGAAAATGTTGCACGTAAAATCCTGCATCTCTAATTGCCTCAATTATTTCGTTAATTTCAATGTCGTTTAAGAAACTTGTTCGCATGCTATGGTGTGCATAATCATCCATTTGCCTTGATTGGCTCTTGACATTGATGATGAGAATGAGAGCAGTATCTTTGGCGATGGCGCTCGCATTACTAATCATTTGCTGAATTTCTGAAGTTGGAAAGGTAGTCATTCGATAATTCCTAGTTATCGCTAAATCTCCAACCTCCTCCGCACATTCACCCGCGAAATCTCCGTCCTCAACGCATGATCCGCCACATGCGTATAAATCTCCGTCGTCGTAATACTCGCGTGCCCCAGCAGCTTCTGCACAAACCGAATATCCAGCCCCGCCTCCAGCAACTGCGTGGCCGCCGTGTGCCTGAGCATGTGCGGCGTGATCCTGCGGGTCAGGTTGGCGTCTTCGGCGAACATGCGGATTACGCGGCGGATGTATTGCTCGTTCGCCGGGCGACCCAGGCCGTTTAATAACAACGCGCCATGCACATTGCCGCCGAACTTTACCTTGGCACGCTCTTGATATTGCTGTAGCCGCGTCGGCGTAATCGCGTCGGGAAACGATACGTGCCGCTCGCGGTGGCCTTTGCCTAGCACCCGAATTTGCATTAAAGCATGGTCGATGTCGGTGAGTTTGATCTTGGCTAGCTCGCCTACGCGTAGGCCCGTGAGCGCGAGCACTTCGATGGCCAGGCGCGCGGTGAGCTTGTCCCACTCGCTGCGCGCAAGGCATGCGGCTTGCGCGTCTGCACCCATGCCCTCGGGCTGCACCGCGATTAGTTGACGGATTTCATCGGTCTGCAAATTGCGCGGTAGCCGCTTGGCGAGGCGAATTTCAATATGCACCCGCTCTAAGGGATTGAAGTGAATCATGCGCCGCCGAAACAACCATTTTACCAACGCTTTAACGCACGCCGCACGCCGCTTCACGGTGGAAGTTTTTAACTCAGGGTTGATTAACCACGCTTGAATCGTGTCTTCAATCCAAGCTTCAGAAAACGCCTCTATCGCCTGTTTAGCCCCCACCGCCAACACAAAACACGCTAAATCATGCCGATACGCGCGTACTGATAAAGGACTGAGCTTCTTTTCGTTCGCACAGTATTGCAAAAATCGTTCGCATGCATCAGCCAAGTCCATAGTTTTCCCATTGCAAAATTAAACAAAGGCGAATGGTACGATACTTGGCGTGGTTGTTGGTTGATTTGGTGTAATTGTTGTATTGTTACTGCTATAGATATTTCTTGATATTTACATTGTGGCCTCAGTCAATTGGTTTTCTTCACTGTGGCTACGGCGAAATGGGCGTGGCCGAATTCGGCTAGCAAAAGCGCATGGCCAGGGTTAGAATGCGGGCATTGTTCTTCATCTAACCCAACCCAATTTTAAGGAACGATTCATGTTGCCATCTACCTATACCCACTTCCAAATCCACAGTCGCCACGCACCAGCTTCGGGCGCTGTTCTTTAGGCAGATCGTTGATTGCGCCTGGTTCCTCAATACCATCAAATCAAGGCTGAACTTTCCCTACCAACTTACGCAAGAAAATCCTTTGCTCATTCTCTACTGGCCAAAACAAGGCTTTTTCAGGCTGATCATTCTCGTTGCGCTCGATCAATGGCGTTTTGGTCAAGGGGTTTTTTCCTTGGTTGTGGAATAGAAAATAACGGCGCGGCCAATTGGCCAAGCTTAAATTGTGATAGTTCCTGAGCAGGCTGTCGAGAAAATCCAGCAGGCAATGTGCGCTACGAAACTGTTGGGCAATGTCATTGCGGTTCGGTTCGCTGGATTTGAGTTCTACGCACAAAATAAAGGGTTCGCCACCCACCGCACAAAAAATGACGGCATCACATGCGCGGTGCATGTCGTGTTGTTTGACAAAGGTTTTTTGTCCCGGAAAACCACATTCATCCAGCTTCAGTGCAAACGCATCCGGGCCGATGCTGACAATATGGATCTGTTTGAGACTGGCTTGCTTACCCGTTTCCGCTACTGTAATGGTTGCATCGTGCGCTTGCAGGCATTTTTCCGGGTTCAGGATCTGTTTTAACATCGCCAAGGTTTCGTGCGCCGCCATTATTCACCGCCATAGCGCAGTTCATCCTGCATTTGGTTCATGTCAAGAATGGTTTGGTCAAAACTTTGCACATCCAGCCCCAGTTTGGGGTCGGGTGTGACTTTGATCAAGGTGTTGACTGTCCGCCGGCTTTTTGTTCCCTTGCGCTCTGGCCGGGCTTCACCGGTTACATACAAAAGTACTTGATCAGGCCGTAATTGTTCTTCCTGCTGATAACCGTGGCTGGTGCGAACCTGGGCAAAATGCGGCAGATTGCGGGACAACATCAGCAGGGTATTAAATTCCCGCACGATGGTATCGCTATGCGTGGTAATAAATACCCGCACGCCCAGATTCACCAGTCGCGCCAAAAAACGGGCGAGATGACGTTGATTGTCCGGGTGCAGATTCAGTTCCGGCTCATCAATCATCAACATGCTGTTTGGCGCTGCCTGGTATTTGAGCCAGTACCAGATAATCAGCAGGGAGCGTACTGCGCTGGAAGTTTCGCCTAACCCCAACTGAAGTTTGGTTTTGTCTGGCCGAAAATGGGTGGCACCGTCTTTATTGGTGACATATTGGCCGCCGACAATGGTGCTAAAGGCATCCAACAGTTCTGGGTGTGCGCTGATCAATCGGCCATCTTCGCTGTCCGGGCCGGGCAAAGTGCTGGTAAAGCGGATATTGTCTTTGACGGGGCCAGGATAGTTTTTCTTGGCCTTAAGAATGGGTAGTAAGCCAAGGTAGCTTGGCCGACCAAAGCTTTCTGGTGTTCGGTTAAGAATTGAACCAAAAAATGAACTCTGGTTGGTAGTTGCAGCGCGCAAATCATGCTGAAAAAGTGTTGCGCCTGTTCGCTCGCTGCTGGCAATAAAAATCTCAGGCATCGTTTCATTGAGTACCATTTCAAGCAGTGCTTCGCCAATGAACGCGTTAATCCCGTAGCCACTGATGAGTTCCTTGCCCAGATCACTGGCAGTAATTTCGGCAATGTTACTATTGGCGGGTTTGATGATGGTTAGCAACAGGTTGGATTCGCCATTGCGATGTTCATATAAAAATGGGCTTTGCCGCCATTTGTCACCAAAGGTAAATTCCCAGTTCAAGCGGGTATTTTCGAATGCACTGGTTTGCATCGCCATCATTTCCGGCAAGTTCGTGGCTAGCAGGGCCAATGCCTGCTTGCTGATTTCCGACCATGGCTGAATGATTTTTTGGGCGATATCAATTTTTGCCACGCCTTTCAGATTGAGCGTCGCCAGCTCATCGCTCAAGTCGATTTTGCATAAATTGCCCCACGATTTCAAAAGGCAATATAGCACGTAGGTCACATAGGTTTTACCAGAATTATTTTGACCACACAAAATGGTCAGATCTGCCAACGCCAGTTCGCCCTTGGCAAGTGGGCCAAGGTTTTCAAATGTCATTTTCATCGTCATTCCATCCCATCAGTTTAACCGTGCCGCCCCGCCTTCGCCCCTCGGCCCGCCTTACCTTCCGGCTCCGCCTTGCCTTCCACCTTACGCTGCAATACAAAAATCGGTTGTGCCCAGGTCATATCCTTTTTCTTCTTGCTGGTAATGAGCGTGAGTTCCGAAGGATCATACACATCGGTATTATGCGTCAGCGGTGTGGTCATCAGATATTGCGCATCGGTGTTTTTCAAAAACTCACCCACCAATTGAATATTGCGAATATCCAGATGCGCAAACGGTTCGTCAATAAACACAAAGCCGCCCGAGCCATCTTCTGATTTTAACAAACCAATCAATAAAATCAACGATTTCATCACTTGCTGCCCGCCGGAGGCTTCGCCGTCGTTCATGCCGATTGGCCCTTTGCCGTCAAACTTGAAGCGCACATGCAGCCCCGCTTGCGCCAGTTGAATGTCATCGTTTTCCAGTCGCACCGGGTCGGCATGCACTTCAATGCCTGCCAGTTCACCCAAATCCTTGATATTTTTGCTGTAGGTTTTAATGGTGTAGCGCAAGCGTTCGATATACGCACCGCGTGCATTGCCAGTGGCTTCGATGGCGCGGTTGTTTTGGTAGCGCCGCTCTTCGGTTTCGCGCTGGCGTTCTTGCAATTGACCCGAGAGGCGGGCGAACTGGTCCACCACCGTGCCATCGATCACCCAATCGTCGCGGGTTAAATCGCTGTTTAAATGCTCGATGCGTAAATGCACCTGATGCACGTTTTGATGTTTGCTGATCAGTTCCTCACGCCGGGTTTGTTTGCGCCAACTGCGCGGCAGCGCGCGCCATTGCGCGTGGTTTTGCCAGAGCTGGCGCGCATGCTGGCCGCGCTCCTCCTGCTGGCGCTTTTGCGCACCGCGCCAATGGCCTTCGCTGTCTTGCAGCGCCACTTTGCAGTTTAACCATGACGCATCGGCCCGGGTGCGCGCTTCGGTGGCGGCTTTGATTAAAGGCTGCAACTCGCCCAGGCGGCCACCCACTTCGGTACGGGTTAAGCGCAGCGGCACCGCATTGCGCGCCGCTTCTTCAAATTCGCCATGGCGCGCTGCCAGTTCTTTGGCTGCATCCACGCCCGCAATGCGCGCCTTGAGCGCGCCCACTTCGCTGGCCAGTTTTGAAATACTCAGCGTGAGATGATCTTCTTCCGCTTCCATTTTCGGCAACGCCGCTTGCAAAGCTTGCATGCGCTGGGCGCGGCCAGCCTGGCCGAAACGGTAGCGGCTGGGTTCTACCCACAGCGAGCGCCCGCCACGCCGTTCGCGGTGGTAAGCTTCTGGCGTAATCCATTCGCTGTTGCTACCCAGGCGCAAACCTTCATCCACCGAATCCACGCATTGAATATGGCTGAGTTGATCCAGCAGCCAGGCCGGCACGGCGGCAGAAAATTGAATCACCGACAGCAAGCTGCTATCTTTCACCGGCTTGGCATGCACCCGTTCCGGCACAATAAAGTGCGGGTAACGCTCGGCTTCACTCAGTCGGTAAGCGGTGGAGGCGTCTTTGGCATGATCCAGCAAAATCACCGAAGTATAACCGCGCAACACGCCTTCCACCGCTGCTTGCCAGCGGCTGTCGGTCACTTCCACAATGTCGGATAACATTGAATGTGCAATATTGGCGTCGTTGAGCGTCTTGCGCATATTGCGCACGTTTTCCGGGTCGGGCAGGGCGCTTTTGCCGTGTAGCGCGGCAATGGTGGCTTGCTGCTCGCTGATGCGTGCGCTCAAGGCGCTGCGCTTTTGCTTGAGTTGCTGCAGTTCGCCCTCTTTTTGCTCCAACTGGGTGGTGACGGCAGCGATATCGGCACCCGCATCCTGCGCTAATTTTGAAAGCCGCGCCTGTTGTTCCAGCAAGCCTTCCAGCGGTTTGAGTTTGCCGTTCAATTGCGCCAGCTTGGCCGCCAGGCTGGTCGCTTCTTGCTCCAGCGCCTGCTCGTTTTGCTGCGCTTGTTGATGTTGGCTGGCGCGCTGGGCCAGTTCTTGCCGCTTTTGGCTCAGTTGTTGATCTTGCTGGAACAGGCTGACGCGTGCGTCGCGCAATTCGCGGCTGGTTTTGGCCAGCTTGTCGCGGCTTTCGTGGTAGCTCAAACTGGGTAACACTTCTTGTTCCAGATCTTGCCGCTCTTTGTTCAAGCCTTCCCATATATGGTAATTGGCCACGCGCAAACGCAGCGATTCCAGATTCGCTTTCGAACCTTCCAGTTCGCCTTCAAAACGCTGCAATTCTTGTTCGGTATCGCGCTGATGGCGCTTGGCTTCGTCGTAGGCGTCCAATACTTCCTTGTCGCCAAATACCTGAAATACCAGGTCCAGCAATTGGCGCGGCGCGTATTCACACAGTTTATCGGTTTCGCCCTGTTCCAGCGCCAACACCTTGGCCATGGCGGACGACAAACCGGCATTGGCCAGCCGTTTGCGGTAGGTTTCTACCCCCAGCCAGTCATTGGCGTCGGTAACGGCTTCGATTTCGACATTGCCGGGGCGCATCAGGTATTGGCGCTTCCAGTCGCCGCCATTTTTTTGAATCTGGCAAAATAGCGTCACTTCATCTTCACTGAAAAAACCGGAGCTACGAAACGGCCGGTTCGAGAGTTGCGCGCCCGAATTGCGGTTGTCCACCACCGCGCGCAGCCAGGCGTTTTGCTGGCCGGAATGGCGTGCATAGTGTTTGTAAGTGCGCCCCATCGAGCAATCCAGCCCAAACAGGGTACGCAAGGCATCCAACAGCGTGGTTTTGCCCGAGCCGTTTTGCCCGGCGATGGTGATAATTTTGGCGTCCAGCGGGATATTTTTGATGCGCTGCCAATAATCCCAGTGCACCATTTCCAGCGATTTAATATGAAACATGGCTTACTCCACGGTGGCGGTTTTGGGTTTAAAAATATCGCTTAACGCGCCATTGATGATGCGCTCTTTCAGCGTGTCGGTATCCATCATTAAATCGAGCAGTGGGCCTTCGCTGATGGTGTCGAGGTTGCGTTCAATAAAGCCCAGCCGCGCCAAAATGCCCAGATTCATATCCATGCGGGTTTTTTTGCCCAGCTTGTCGCCAAAGTCGGCGAACAGGGCTTTGTAGGAGATGCCGATGGAGGTTTCATCCGCACGCGGCAGCGGCCTTTCTTTGCCAAACATATCGGCCTGGTCTTGCTCGGCTTTTTGGTGCGCTTCCTGGCGTTCGCGTTTGGGCAAAATAATTTGCGCCCACAGCACCACCAATAGCGCCACGCCGTCCCGCGTGAGGCCAAAATTATTGTTTTGCCACACGTCTTTGGCACCAAAAATACGCGGCTCGACCGCGCGCGCCAGGGCCAGGGTGATGTGGTCGGCGTAGACATTATCCAAAATCTTCAAGCCGCAGGCGAGCAGGCGGCTATCCACTTCGGTGCGGAATAATTCATCCGATAGCACGCGCTTGGCCAAGCTGTCTTCGCGGCGCAGGGTTTGGTGCGTGAGCAGGCGGGCGATCAGGATTTGGGCGTCGTCATTCATGCTTGGGTTCCTGTGGGGTAGGTTCTGCCAGATTCAGCGAAAGCGATAATGATAGCGTGGCCACCGACATGGCGGCGATATGCGGATCATTGATCTTTTGCATTTGGTCTTGCGGGTGAAAACTGAGCGGCAGGCGTGCCAGCGCAGCGGTTGCGCCTTGCAACTTGGCTTCGCTAACGTCGCCCAATAAAGGTAATAGCGAAGCGCGGTAGGAGGCCAGTGCAAAGTTGGCTGGCAGCAGGCTGTCTTGCACCGGCATGCTGTTGCCCATTTCGGCACCGGGTGAAAAACTGGCCAGCCGTGCCAGCCAGTCATCCAGTTCGCGCAGCATGGGGGCGCTCTCTTGCGCGCTGACATTGGCGTTTTCGCCTTGCGGTAGGCTGCTGGCGGCGGCCGCTTCATGGCGGGTGCTGAGTAATTCGGTTTCGGCCACGTCGATCATTTCGGCGGGGGTCATTAATAAGGGGGTGACGGGTAATTCCAAAGCGTTTTCTGCCAATTTTGCTAAATCCTCGTGTTGTAACAGCCACTTTTTGATATCGGTGGTCGATAGCCCGGACTGGCCCAAGTGTACGCGCTGGCGCTCGATTTGGTTGAGCTCGCGCGAAAACATGCCTTGCATATTCAATAAAGCGCTTTGCGC
>JBKJLF010000234.1:0-5238 GCA_046597185.1 Burkholderiaceae bacterium
AACAATGAAAAAGAATTGCCGGACGCCTTTTTGCGCCGCTGCTTTTTCCACTACATTAAATTCCCTGACAAAGACACGATGCAGCAAATCGTCAATGTCCACTTCCCCAATCTCAAGCAAGAACTGCTGGCGCAAGCCCTGCAAACCTTTTATGAGCTGCGCGACATTGCAGGCTTGAAGAAAAAACCCTCCACTTCCGAGTTTTTGGATTGGTTGAAATTGCTGCTGGCAGAAGATATTTCGGCTGAAGCCTTACGCAGCAAAGACCAAAAGCTGGTGGTGCCGCCTTTGCATGGTGCGCTGCTGAAAAACGAACAGGATGTGCACCTGTTTGAACGCCTGGTATTTATGTCGCGCAATCATCGCTAATGGCGCTACTAATGGGACGCTACTAATGGGACGCTACTAATGGGACAACCACCATGCTGATCGATTTTTTCTTCACCCTCAAAGGGGCCAAAGTGCCAGTTTCGATCAAAGAGTTTTTACTCTTGCTCGAAGCCATGCAAGCGAATTTGATTGATATGTCGCTGGATGATTTTTATTATCTGGCGCGCCTGACGCTGGTCAAGGATGAGGCGCATTACGATAAATTTGATCAAGCTTTCGGCCTGTATTTCAAAGGTATTGCCGCGCAATTTGATAGCAAGGCTGAAATTCCACTCGATTGGCTGATGCAGCGCATGAAGCGCGAACTGACCGACGAGCAAATCGCACAACTGGAAAAGTTCGGCTACGACAAGCTGATGGATCGTTTGCAAGAGCTGTTGAA
The DNA here is from genome assembly GCA_046597185.1 of Burkholderiaceae bacterium. Taxonomy (GTDB): domain Bacteria; phylum Pseudomonadota; class Gammaproteobacteria; order Burkholderiales; family Burkholderiaceae_D; genus CAMBDR01. Next base: position 773 of record JBKJLF010000234.1, read on the forward strand.
AGAGCAAAACGAGCGGCACGAAGGTGGCAGCAAATGGATAGGCACGGGCGGCACCTCCCCCTTTGGCAATGGCGGCACCAACCCGGAAGGGGTGCGCATTGGTGGCAAGGGTGGTAAGCGCACCGCCGTCAAGGTGTGGGAAGCACGAACTTACCGCGATTATGACGGCGAGCGCGAACTGGGCACGCGCAATATCAAAGTCGCATTGCGGCGATTGCGCCGCTTTGCGCGCCAGGGCGTGGCCGAAGAATTGGCGCTCGATGCCACCATCCGCGCCACCGCCAATAATGCCGGGTATCTGGATATAAAAATGCAGCCCGAGCGCAGAAACAATATCAAAGTGTTGATGTTGTTTGATGTCGGTGGTTCGATGGATGACCATATCGAACGGGCAGAAGAATTATTTTCTGCCTCCAAGACTGAATTCAAGAATATGGAATTTTATTATTTCCATAATTGCGTCTACGACCACCTGTGGAAAAACAATCACCGCCGTCATGCCGAACGCTTTGAAACCTGGGATTTATTGCGCAAATATCCGCCCGATACCAAGCTCATTTTTGTGGGTGACGCCACCATGAGTCCGTATGAAATTCTACAGCCCGGCGGCTCGGTGGAATATAACAACCCGGAAGCGGGCGCGGCTTGGATGCAACGGTTTACCTCGACCTTTCCCAAGCATATTTGGCTCAATCCGGAGCCGGAAAACATTTGGCAATATCGTCAGTCGATCGGCATCATGCGCGACTTGGTGGGGCAACGCATGTTCCCCATTACCATTGACGGCTTGGAGCGCGCCATGCGTTGCCTCAGTAAATAATGAGTAAATAATGAGTAATAATGAGTAAATAAGCGTCAATGACGTTTATTTGGGTTGCATGCGAATCGCGCCATCCAGGCGAATGGTTTCGCCATTTAGCATCATGTTTTCGATGATGGCTTTGGCGAGTTGAGCGTATTCGTCGGGTTTGCCCAGGCGTGAAGGGAAAGGCACCATCTTGCCCAGCGCGTCTTGCACTTCCTGCGGCATGCCCAATAACATCGGCGTTTCAAAAATACCGGGGGCAATCGTCATCACGCGGATGCCGTTACGCGACAAATCGCGCGCCATCGGCAAGGTTAAACCCACCACGGCCGCTTTGGATGCCGCGTAGGCCGCCTGCCCCATTTGGCCATCAAACGCTGCCACCGAAGCGGTATTGATGATGATGCCGCGCTCGCCTTGTACGTCCGCCGTTTTACCCATGGCCTCGGCAGCCAGGCGCGCCATATTGAAGGTGCCGACCAAATTGATATTCACCGCGCGCTGAAATGCATCCAACGGGTGCGGCCCGTCTTTGCCCACGGTTTTAATGGCGGGTGCCACGCCGGCGCAGTTAATTAAACCACGCAAGGTGCCCAACGCGGTGGCAGCGGCCACCACCGCCATGCCGTCGGCTTCGGACGTGACATCGCACTTCACAAACTGGCCTTGCAACTGCGCCGCCAGTTTTTCGCCTGCTTCGGCCTGGACATCGGCCAGCACCACTTTGCCACCATTGGCGGCCAGCATGTGCGCCGTGGCCGCGCCCAAGCCGGACGCCCCACCCGTGATGATGAATACATTGTTTTGGATTTGCATTTTTTCCTCGTTAAATATTAATGAGATCAGCGCGTCAATACCACCCGCAAATTGCCGAGCTTAGCCCACATTGTAACGAGGATTTGATCCTGGGCAGCGTTCAGGGCGGTGGATTTTGATGATGATAGCCTCGCGTGGTCAAAAACAAACCAAACAATAGCAACAAACCACCGCCGATTTGAATCCAACTCAAGGCTTCGTTAAATAAAATCCAAGCTGCGCCAGCACCGACCAAAGGCATTACCAATAAGCTAATCGAAGACAAGGCAACTGGTAGGTGATGAGACGCATAAGCAATCATGGTCTGGCCAAGAATTTGCGAAACAATAGCCAACCCGAAGAGCGGTAACCAATAAACCAAGCTTTGCGGAAAGAAATGCCCCGGCATCAAAAGTGCGAATGGCAATAACACCAAGCCACTGATCGTCGTAATCCATGCCATCAGGCGCGCGCTGGAATAATGCAAGCGGGCAGCTTTGACTAATAATTGATAGCCAGCATGAAAGCCCGCACTTATCAAACCAAGAAAATCACCCAACAACCCGGTTCCACCATTCTTAAAACTGGCACCGAGTAGCCCCGCTGCGCCGATCAGCGCCACGACCATGCCAATCAAGAATATTCTAGCAAATTTGGTATGATGCACCTTCCAGATGATGAAGGCAATGACCACAGGGGCTAAATTGAGCAATAATGTCGCATTCGCCACAGTCGTATAATGCAAAGACTGGTGATATAAAAACATATCTCCGGCAAAATAGAGCCCGGCAAAAAGCAACACTTTATGCAGATCAATCCAGCGTTCCTGCGACCTGTCTTCCTTCTCGCTGGCAAGCGCCCAAATCCACAAGAATGGTGTCGCTAACGCAAAACGCCAAAATGCAGATGCAACCGGCCCCACATCCACGTATCGCATGAACACACCAGTAAAACCCAATGCGCTACCACCAGCCAATAAACAAATAAAGGCACCAAATGAAAAATGTTTTGAAGTAGGCATAGTATTAATCCAATAGTTATATGATTTGTGGCAATCAAAAACAATTACCAACACAGACAATCCTTATCCCGCTTGCGAGCGAATTACCCAACCAAGTACGCTGGTAAGCGCTGGGCAACCATCAATTCAAAGGAAAAAAAAGAACATTCTTCGCACTACCGTCATCTATGAAAGCAGTGTATCACCGCTGGCCAATGGTGTACCGAATTGCCGTAGAAAACAATGCATTTGCCCAACAGGGTTGTTTTGGGTAGGGCAAACAACTTATGGCATAGGAAAATGCCAACGGCAGTAGAAAGCCACGCTGCTGCGCGGCTTTCTTTATTTCTTAAACTGACCTGGCTGTTACATTAACAAATCTGGTATCGGTTACGTAACACCTGCCGCAATGCATGATGGCGCGCCCAAACCGCTTCAAGCAACGTCAACCAGAACCACCAAAACTGCCAACCTCTGCTGGCATTAATATGTCAATACCAGCTTCGAAAGGGATTAAAAAGAAACAGAAATAGACACTAAACTTTTTAACCTATTTGTCTCAAAACGATTGACACAGTCCGGTTAAATAATCACATCTTATATCGAACGCTTCGATGATGTGTATTGGGTCTGTGCCGTTGTGCAGTGAACAGCAAAGCCCACGCCGAATTGAATCTGGCGTGGGCTTTCATGCGGTCAAAGCTCAAAATCCAACCAGTGGCAACAAAGGCACCAACAACAACGCCACAATATTGATGATTTTGATCAATGGGTTAATCGCTGGCCCCGCCGTATCTTTATATGGGTCGCCCACGGTATCGCCCGTCACCGCCGCTTTGTGCGCATCCGAACCTTTACCGCCGAAATGGCCATCTTCAATATATTTTTTAGCGTTATCCCAAGCCCCACCGCCCGTGGTCATGGAAATGGCGACAAACAGGCCCGTCACAATCGTTCCCATCAACAAACCACCCAAAGCCGATGGCCCCAGCAACAAGCCCACCAAAATCGGCACCAGCACCGGCAACAGCGAAGGCACAATCATTTCTTTGATGGCCGAGGCGGTCAGCATATCCACCGCTTTATCATATTCCGGCTTGGCCGTACCTTCCATGATGCCGGGAATGTCACGAAATTGGCGTCGCACTTCTACAACAACCGCCCCCGCCGCACGCCCTACTGCTTCCATCGCCATCGCGCCAAACAAATACGGGATCAGACCACCCAAAATCAAGCCCACGATGACCCGTGGTTCGGCCAAATCAAAGGTGGCCTTGATATGCACCGCTTCCAGAGCATGGGTGTAATCGGCAAACAAAACCAGGGCTGCCAAACCAGCCGAGCCAATTGCATAGCCCTTGGTAACGGCTTTGGTGGTGTTACCCACCGCATCCAGCGGATCAGTAATGGCGCGCACCGATTCCGGCATGCCCGCCATTTCGGCAATCCCCCCGGCGTTATCGGTAATCGGGCCGTAAGCGTCAAGTGCCACGATAATGCCTGCCATCGATAACATCGAGGTCGCCGCAATCGCAATGCCGTACAAGCCGTGAAATTTGTAGGCAATCAAAATCGCCGCACACACCGCCAACACCGGGAAAGCGGTGGATTTCATCGACACGCCCAAACCCGCGATAATATTGGTGCCGTGGCCGGTGGTAGAGGCTTCGGCAATATGGCGCACTGGCTTAAAATCGGTGCCGGTATAGTATTCGGTGATGTAGACCATCAAGCCAGTCAACACAATACCCACCACGGCGGAACCACTTAAACTTAAGCGGTCGCCCTGATTTGGCCACAACCACCAGGTGACGGCCACAGAACCAATCATTGATAAGGCTGCCGCCCACCACAGCCCCGTGTATA
>JBKJLF010000237.1:0-4602 GCA_046597185.1 Burkholderiaceae bacterium
TTATCCAAATCCCACGCCGCCAACCAGCCCCCCTTGCCTAACCACAAGGGGAACTGAATCAGCAGCAACAAGCCTGCCAGCGATATCGTAATAAGTCGCATGTTTGGCCAGGGATCAGTGGGTGAAAAACATACTTACTTCAGATTGTAAAACGCATCACGCCCCGGATAGCTGGCGATATCGCCCAAATCTTCTTCAATGCGCAGCAATTGATTGTATTTGGCCATACGATCCGAACGCGACATCGAGCCGGTTTTGATTTGCAAGGCATTCATACCAACCGCGATATCGGCAATGGTCGAATCTTCGGTTTCACCGGAACGATGCGAAATCACCGCAGTGTAACCGGCACGCTTGGCCATTTCGATGGCGGCAAAAGTCTCCGTCAACGTACCAATTTGGTTGATTTTGATCAGGATCGAATTGGCGATCCCTTTTTGGATACCTTCTTTCAAAATCTTGGTGTTGGTGACGAATAAATCATCGCCCACGATTTGCACTTTCTTGCCCAAGGCCTTGGTCAAAATCGCCCAACCTTCCCAGTCGCCTTCGGCCATGCCGTCTTCGATCGAGATGATAGGATATTTATCGCACCAGGTTTCCAGCAAATTGGTAAAGTCTTGCGCCGACAAAGTCAAGCCTTCACCTTCCAGATGGTATTTGCCGTCTTTGTAGAATTCGCTGGCGGCGCAATCCAGACCCAGCGCGATTTGCGTGCCAGGCGTGTAACCGGCTTGCTCAATGGCTTGCATAATCAATTTGATGGCTTCTTCGTGGTTGGCCACCGATGGCGCAAAACCACCTTCGTCACCCACCGAGGTGGTCAAGCCTTTTTCATGCAGGATCTTTTTCAGCGTGTGGAACACTTCTGCGCCATAACGAATCGCTTCGCGAAAGCTTGGGGCCCCCACCGGAATGATCATGAATTCTTGCAAATCCAGGTTGTTGTCGGCATGCGCGCCGCCATTGATCACATTCATCATCGGCACGGGCATTTGCATTGCGCCGGAACCACCAAAATAACGGTACAAAGGCAAACCGGCTTCTTCCGCCGCTGCTTTGGCCACCGCCATCGAGACCGCCAACATGGCATTCGCGCCCAGGCGCGATTTGTTTTCAGTGCCATCCAAATCGATCAGGGTGCGATCCAAAAAGGCTTGTTCATTCGCATCCAAACCCATAATCGCTTCCGAAATTTCGGTATTGATATTTTCGCAGGCCTTCAATACGCCTTTACCAAAATAACGGCTCTTGTCACCATCACGCAGCTCAATGGCTTCGCGTGAACCGGTTGACGCACCCGACGGCACAGCGGCGCGCCCCATGACGCCCGATTCCAACAATACGTCGCATTCCACAGTCGGATTGCCGCGTGAATCAATAATCTCACGGCCAATAATGTCAACGATAGCACTCATGTAAATCTCCAAAAAGGGTAGAGCTAAAATAAAAGAAAGAAATAAACACCATATTTTATGAAAAGTCGGATTCTAAAAAGCCCGCTTTTTTGATGACCCTGTCTAAATCGATTAAGGTTGAGAGCAATTCTTTCATGCGTGCCAGCGGTACGGCATTGGGGCCGTCGGACATCGCTTTGGCTGGATCGGGATGGGTTTCCATAAACAGACCCGCAATTCCCACCGCCACCGCCGCGCGTGCCAGCACGGGTACAAATTCGCGTTGCCCACCAGAGCTACTGCCCTGCCCGCCCGGCAATTGCACCGAATGGGTGGCATCAAACACTACCGGACAGTTGGATTCGCGCATGATCGCCAACGAGCGCATGTCGGACACCAAATTATTGTAGCCAAACGACACGCCGCGCTCGCAGGCCATAAAGTTATCGGTTTCCAAACCGGCCGCCTTGGCCGCCGCCCGTGCTTTGTCAATGACGTTTTTCATATCATGCGGTGCCAGAAACTGTCCTTTTTTAATATTCACCGGTTTGCCGGATTGGCCGCAGGCGGCGATAAAATCAGTTTGGCGGCATAAAAATGCTGGCGTTTGCAAAACATCGACCACGCTTTTGGCGGCATCGATATCGTCAATGCTGTGCACATCGGTCAGTACCGGCACGCCCAGGCTGCGCTTGACATCGGCCAAAATATCCAGCCCCACCTCGCGCCCCAAACCACGAAAGGTGGTGCCGGAGGAGCGATTGGCTTTGTCAAATGAGGATTTATAAATGAAGGGGATGCCCAAAGCCTGGGTGATTTCTTTCAAGGCACCTGCCGTATCGAACGCCATTTGGCGCGATTCGATCACGCATGGGCCGGCGATGAGGAAAAATGGCTGTTCCAGGCCGACATCAAAACCGCATAACTTCATGCTGCACTCCCTTGTGATTTGGCCAGCTCGGCCTGGTTTTCAGACTTGTTCCCGCTCTGGCGGCTGGCCTGATGCGCCAACGCCGCCTTGATAAATGAAATAAACAAGGGGTGGCCCAAACGCGGCGTCGATTTGAATTCCGGATGGAACTGCACGCCCATATACCACGGGTGCGCATGTGGCCCGGTGCGTGGCAATTCCATGATTTCGCATAAATCTTCGCTCGGGGTGCGCGCAGATACCACCAGACCCGCTTGCTCTACCCGCCCGAGGTAATGGTTATTGGCTTCATAGCGATGACGATGGCGCTCGGTCACCACGCTGCCGTAAATTTCTGCCGCCAGCGTGCCAGGGTTAACGGCGCAGGTTTGCGCCCCCAGGCGCATGGTACCGCCCAGATCAGAATTTTCATCGCGCCGCTCGACTTTGCCGTCGATATTTTGCCACTCATTAATCAGGGCCACCACCGGTTGTTCGGTATCGAGATCAAATTCGGTGGAATTGGCTTTACTTAAACCGGCCACATTGCGCGCATATTCAATTAAGGCCACTTGCATGCCCAGGCAAATGCCCAGATACGGGATTTTGTTTTCACGCACAAAACGGGCGGCGGCAATTTTGCCTTCCACCCCGCGTTTGCCAAAGCCGCCGGGCACCAGCACGGCATCGTATTTGGCCAGATTGGTACAACCTTTTTCTTCGATTTCTTCCGAATCCAGGTATTCGATATTGACTTTGCATTCGTTATGAATACCAGCATGGCGCAAGGCTTCGGTGAGCGATTTATAGCTCTCGGTCAGGTCAACGTATTTACCGACCATGCCGATGGTGACTTCATGTTTGGGGTGTTCCAGCGCATACACCAGGCGCGTCCACATCGATAAATCGGCTGGGGCGGGCGAGAGGCCCAGCTTGTCGCAGACGATGGCATCCAACCCTTGGTCGTGCAACATTTGTGGAATTTTATAGATGGTGTCGGCATCCCAAACCGAGATCACGGCATCGATTTCGACGTTGGAAAACAGCGAGATTTTGGCGCGCTCATCGTCGGGAATGCGGCGGTCGGCACGGCACAATAAAGCATCGGGGAAGATACCGATTTCGCGCAATTTTTGCACGCTGTGCTGGGTCGGTTTGGTTTTCAGCTCACCCGCCGAGACCAGATAAGGCACCAAAGTGAGATGGACAAAGGCCGAACTGCGGCGTCCGGCGCGAAGGCTCAATTGGCGCGCTGCTTCCAGAAAGGGCAGCGATTCAATATCACCCACGGTGCCACCGACTTCAACCAATGCGACATCGTACCCTTCCGCACCGCGATAGATAAAATCTTGAATCTCGTTGGTGATGTGTGGAATCACTTGCACCGTTTTACCCAGATATTCGCCACGCCTTTCCTTGCGGATGACGGATTCGTAAATCTGCCCGGTGGTAAAGTTATTCACCTTACGCATACGGGTTTTGATAAAGCGCTCATAGTGCCCCAGATCGAGATCGGTTTCAGCGCCATCATCGGTGACAAACACCTCGCCATGTTGAAACGGGCTCATGGTGCCGGGATCGACATTGATATACGGATCAAGTTTAAGCAGGGTAACTTTGAGGCCGCGCGATTCGAGAATGGCAGCCAGAGAAGCGGCGGCGATCCCTTTGCCAAGGGAAGAGACGACACCACCAGTAATAAAGACAAATTTAGTCATTGCAGAAGGTGCCACGCGGCACAAGCGGGAAATCGGAATTATACCGCACTGCGCAAGATTTGCCTAATGCTGTTTTTGTGCTGTGTTTGTGCTGTGTTTGTATTTGCTGCCAATCTAAAAAACCAATCAAATAACAACACCCACACACCCAATTCCTGCAAAGAAATTGACTGTTGCCGGAAAATGCCTGAGTATATCCCAAATGCAACTCATTCCATTACTTTGTGTAGATAAAAATAATTAACTTTCACAAATCCACCTTACTCGCATTGATTTGCATCAATAAAACCCGCTAAATCAATTTACAATTCAATCCAATAGGAGAAATACAATGAAACGTCGTGATTTTATTCTTACCACTGGCTCCAGTGCTGTGTTGGCAGCTTGCGGTGGCGGTAATTCTGGTAACGATTCTACGCCTGTACCCAATGTAGTCGTTGCATGGAACCAAGCCACATTGGAAGCGATTCGCGTGGTCAAGCCCGGCCCGCCCATGGTCGCACGGACATTGGCGATTGTGCATACGGCCATGTATGACGCCTGGAGCGCGTATGACGCCGCCGCCATGCCATCAATC